>CAYSPU010000005.1:12184-50649 GCA_964432995.1 uncultured Verrucomicrobiota bacterium | reverse complement strand
AGCCACAGTCGGGCCGAGGGCGCCAGCAGCCAGGCCGCCTCCCTGGAGGAAACCAGCGCCTCCCTGGAGGAAATGGCCTCCATGACCCAGCGCAACGCCGACAACGCCCGCGTCGCCAAAGATCTCGGCGGCCAGACCCGCCAGGCCGCCGAAGTCGGCGCTGCCGACATGGACGAGATGACCAAGGCCATGGCGGAAATCCAGGCCGCCAGCAGCAACATCTCGAAGATCTTGAGGACGATCGACGAAATCGCCTTCCAGACCAACATCCTCGCCCTGAATGCGGCGGTGGAGGCCGCCCGCGCCGGCGAGGCCGGCATGGGCTTCGCCGTCGTCGCCGACGAGGTCCGCAACCTCGCCCAGCGCAGCGCCGAGGCCGCCAAGGAAACCGCCGCCCGGATCGAGGACTCGATCCAAAAGAGCAACCGCGGCACCCAGATCAGCGGCAAGGTCGCCGTCAGCCTGGCGGAGATCGTCGCCAAGGCCCGCGAGGTCGACAACCTCATGGCCGAGATCGCTACCGCCAGCCAGGAGCAATCCCAGGGCATCACCCAGGTCAACTCCGCCGTCAGCGCGATGGACCGCGTCACCCAGGCGAACGCCGCCAATGCCGAGGAAAGCGCCAGCGCCGCCGAAGAGCTCAATGCCCAGTCTCAAAACCTCCAGGCCGTCGTCAGTCAGCTCCAGCAGTTGGTCGACGGTTCCGCGCGGACGACCTCGCCGCAGCCTGCCACCGCCAAGACCCCGAAGGCGCGCAGTCTCCGGTCCGCTCCGACCACGGAATTCACTCCGGCCCCCGAGACTCCCGAGCCGGAGGGCGAGGCGCCGGCCGGCACCGTCGGCTCCGAGCAGCCCGAGACGGTCGCCACTCCGCGTGGCAACAGTCGAGCCGATTGGTGAGGAAGCGCGCCGCCGTTCCGTGCATGACACTGCGGCGGCGTCTTCAGGCCAGGCCGTGCAGGTTCCACTCCTCGAGGAGGTCCAACGGGACCTCTTCGAGGAAACGGGAGGGGCGCTCCAGCTTCTCCTCCTCCCGCACCGTGCTCCGCCGCAGGAGCGGGTGGCTCAAATACAACTCCTGGCGCGCGCGCGTGATGGCTACGTAGAACAACCGCCGCTCCTCCTCCTCCCCTTCCGGGGTGCTCAGCGATCGTGACGAGGGGAACAAACCGTCGCAGAGCATGATCACGAACACCACGTCGAACTCGAGTCCCTTCGCCTGGTGCACGGTGGACAGGCGGATCTGCTCGGAGTCGGATGCCGCGGGGCGTTCGTCGTCGACCTCCAGGTTGGTGAGCAGCGCGAGTTGGGAGAGGAACTCCTCGGTGGAGGCAAACTGCCGGGCGAAGACGCCGAGTTGCTCGAGGTCCTCGCGCCGGGCGCGGTAGTTGGTGTACTGGGCTTTCAGGTGATCTTCGTAGCCGGCCTCGAGGACCAGCCGGATGGCGGCGGCCGGGTGGTTGCGCACGGCGGGTTGCTCCAGTTGTGACACCGTGGCCGTGAACTGCGCCCAGGCCAGAGCCGTCTTCTTGGGGACGGCCGGCCGGCAGCCTTCCAACGTCACCGCCAACGGCGTCCCCTCCTGCAGCGCGCCCAGAAACCGGTGCCAAAGCCGCTCCGCGGTCTTCCCCCCAACGCCCGGAAGCAGGCGAACCAACCGGCGAAAAGCGAGTTCGTCCCGGGGATTGAAGAGCACCTTGAGCCAGGCGGCGACGTCCTTGATGTGGGCCTGCTCGAAGAAGCGCACTCCGCTGGTGATGACAAAGGGAATGTTGCGCCGGGTCAGCTCGAGCTGGAGTTCGAGGGCGTGGAAGTGGGAACGGTAGAGCACGGCGATCCCGGGGAGCGGCACCCCTTCGTCGCGCAATTCGAGAATGCGCTGGGCGACAAACGCCGCCTGCTGGCCCGTGTCCGCGCACGTCACCAGGGCCGGCTTGACCCCCGGCTTGCGCACCGGAGTCAGAACCTTGCTGAACTGACAGGTGTTGGCCGCAATCGCCGCGTTCGCCACCTGGAGGATCTCCGGTGTGCTCCGGTAGTTCGTCTCGATCTTGTAGATCTTCGTTTCCGGATACCGCTTCGGGAATTGCAGGATGTTCTGGAAGTCGGCCCCCCGCCACGAGTAGATGCTCTGGGAATCGTCGCCCACGACCATGACGTTATGGTGGCGCGCGGCCAGCAGATCGATCACCTCGCTCTGCAGCCGGTTGGTGTCCTGGTATTCGTCCACGAGCACGAACTGGAACCGGTGCTGATACAGCTCGCGCACGTCTGCCTGTTCCCGGAGCAGCCGCTGCCACAATTCGAGGAGATCGTCAAAATCCACCACGCTGCTCGCCCGCTTCCGGTCGCGGTAGCGCCGGTGCAAATCCGCAATCGCCGGCGCCAGCGCCGCGAAATACTCGTAGTGCGCCGCCACCACTTCGGGAATGGAACGATCGGTGTTGACCGCCAGCGAGAAGATGTCCGCCAGCACGTCCGCCTTCGGGAACCGCGTGGCGGTCACGTCCACCGGTGCCGCGTCCAGGCAGGCGCGGATCAGTTCCGTCGAATCCTCGCGGTCCAGGATGGTGAAATCCGCCCGGTACCCGAGGCGTTCCGCGTGCCGGCGCAGAAACCGGTGGCCCATGGCGTGAAAGGTCCCACCCCAGAGATCGGTCAGATCGCTTCCCAGCAGGTCCGCCACCCGGCGCATCATTTCCCGCGCCGCCTTGTTGGTGAAGGTCAGGAGCAGAATGCGATCAGCCGGGACCCCTTGCTCGAGCAGATAAGCCACCCGATAGGTCAGCGTTCGCGTCTTGCCGGCCCCCGCCCCGGCGATCACCAGCGAGGGGCCCGGCGGCGCCGTGACCGCTGCCAACTGCTGGCCGTTCAGCTCCCGCGCATAGTCAATGTGCAGGTCCACCGCCGGGCGGAACGGTCGCAGCGTGTATTCGCGAGACATCGGCAAACAATGGGGCGGTCTGTCCCCCCGGCTGCGGCGCGCGCCGGCCCTGGCCCCGGCGCCAGCCCGGGTCAACTCCGCGGCGCGGCGGCCTGCTCCTGCTGCACCCGCACCACGTTGGCTTCAATCCTCCGGACGTACTCGTTCGGGCCGCCCGGGTACGGCTCGTTGAGAAACTTGTACACGCCCCAGAACTCCGTATTGAGCTTGGGCAAGACGAAGTCCCTCCAGAACGTCGGGGTGTGACGCTGGAGATCGGCCGCACTCTTGAAGTCGAAGTTCAGCGCCATCTTGCCGTCATAGTATCTCACGGACTCCTCGAACTCCGCATACAACGTCGGCAGCTTGGCCACGTAATCGTCCGCCGCCATCTGCCCCAGCAGATCGCCGGTGCCGAGGCAGAAACCGACGATCCGCTCGAGCTCGCTCTGGAAGGGGATGCGGTTGAGGTCGACGTGGACGCCGGTGCAACGGATCATGTTTTGCACGGACCGGATTTCGGCCAGCGAAAGGCCCTTCTCGAGCAGCAGTTCCTCGGCGAAACGGACGCTGCGGGCAACGTGCGTGAGGGTGTACTTGGCCCCGGTGCCGCCAGCATCCCCCCGCTGCTTGAGATAGCCGGTGTCGTGCAAGAGAATGGCCAGCAGGCCCAACTCGAACATCCGCTGGCTGACACTCGGCCGGCCCCCCGCCCGCTGCCGGGCACCCAACAGCCGCGCCATGCACAGCGTCCCCTGCATCGTATGCTCGAGGTCGTGATACTTGGCGTCAATCGGCAGGTAATCCCGGTAGCGCCCCTCAAAGGCGTCCACCACCCATTGAAAGGCAGAAGAGACGAGCTGAGCCGTCCCCTGCGGAAACAGCGCAAGGTAGATCGCCTCCACTTCCCGCTCCACGGCCGCCGCGTCCTTCGTGTTCACCGTCGAGAGCATCGCCGAAAACATATCGGCCCCCGCCCTGATTGCACGCAATTTCTGGGTGCCGCTCCCGCGTCGGCCGGGAGGCGACAGCGCGCCACAGGACCCCGGGGGTCGCGCCCGGCCATCAACCGCGGAACATCGGGTAGGGGCCGTTCACGGCGACACCGGTTCGGCCTCGATCTGCAGGCGCAGGCTGGACCCGAGCTGAAGCTGACCCCGCAGGCGGCTGGCCGGGAGCTGCACGTGACTCGGCAGCGTGTTCGCGGGCAAACCCTGGTTCGCCAGCGCCGCCCTCCCTTTCGCCTGCAGCGGATCCCCCGTCAGCACCCCCTCGAATACCACCGGGAGCCGCGAGGTCCGGTTCGTGCCGGTCACCCGGAACGAATTCTCGAAGAGCAAGGCCTGGCGTTCGGGGGTCGGCGTCACTTGCCGCTGGGGCGCACCGCGGAGCCGCGTATCGCGAACCTCACCCCGCATCCCATACGTCACCACCGTCGGCACCTCCTGCCGGGCCGTCACCTCCGCCGAATCGGCCTTCGCCTCCTCCGGTTCCGCCGGCATCGGCGGCACTTGGAGCCGCCCCTCATACACCGAACCGTCGGCGTCCACAATCCGCAGCCGGTCACCCTGTTGCTCCAGACGGAACGACTGCAGAACCGGCGGAAGTGCAGGGGAGTTCAGATTCGGTCGGGGTCGCCGGACCTGCGAGAAGCGCTGGGTGTTGGCATGCCGAAGCTCACTAGTGGCGGCGGCTTCCAACCCCGCAGGGAAACCCGCCTCCCTCGACCCCGCTGCGCTCCGCGCCGCGAACTCCGCCAGGGCCACCGACGGCTCCGGCATCGACACCACCGCGTCCGGCGGTGGCGCCGCCACCGAGGGAGAGCGGACCGCCGTCGTCGGCGCCAACCCTGACTCCCCAGACTTGCCCGTGCTGATCCCGTATCGCCGGCGCAGGAGGTCGGCCGTGTCCCCCGGCGACTCCGTCACCGTCCGGGGCGCCGGAGCAGGAGCGGTCCGTTGCCGGGTCGCTGCCGTTGGAACCGCCGCCGGCGGCGGAGGAGTTGCCATAGCCGCTTCCGCCGACGCCAAGTCCGTTGGCGTCGGGCCTTGTTCTCCGGGCGTCGTGGAATGAAGCGCCGCCGAGGCCACGGCGCCCCCGGCTGCAGGCTGATCCTCTCCAACAGAGGCAAACCGCTCAGCCAGCCCCTCCGCACCAGGCGACGGGGCTTGCACAGGGTCCTCAACCCTCTCCGCCCTGGCCAAATCGTAGCTCTTCCTCTTGCCCGACCCCGGATTGAATTGCACCAGCGCGACGACAAACAGCACCCCCAACGTCCCCGCCAAAACCAACCGCGGCCAGAGCAGCCGCCACCAAGAAACCGCCGCCGCCGCCGTCGATGCCTCGGGCGCGGCATACACCCGCGCCACTTCCTCCTGGAGCTGCGCCCGACGGTGGGACTCGAGCGCCAGACCATCGCCCGCAGCCTCGCGACGTTTCCGGGCCCACTCGCGCAGCAGGTTCTCGATCGGTTTTGGCTCGTTCTCGGGCATCTCTACCTCACGTTAGACGGCAAACGGCTCTTCATTCTCCCGCGCCAGAAGCCCCCGGGCGATCTCCTCCAGACGGTCCAGGCACTTGCTCAGCCGTGAACTCACGGTCTTCACGTTGAGCCGCAACGTGTTGCCCAATTCCTCATAGCTCAAATCCCCAAAATACCGCAGCTCAATAATCTCCCGACACGGATCCGCCAGCTCGTCCAGCGCCCGTCGCAGCATCTCCCACCGTTCCGCCTCGAGCAGGCCGGAATCCGGCCCAGGCCCGGGGCTCGGCGGATCCACCCGCAAACCCGTCTCCGGGTCCTCCGCCTCCAGCGACACCGCCTTCTGCCCGCCTCCGCGTTTCGCTGCTTGCTGCCGCTCCCGATAGTCACGCGCCTTGTTCACCGCCACGCGGAAGATCCAGGTCTGCAGCCGGCTCTTCGCGTGGAACGTATGCAGACTCCGGATCACGGAAACGAACGTCTCCTGCACGATCTCTTCCACGTCCTCACGCGAGAAGTCCGAGCTGATCTGGAAAACGAAGCGGCCGACGGCCCCGTAGTGCTGGTCGAACAACTCATCCCACGCCTCCGGGCTCCCCTGAAGGCATCGCGCAATCAACTCGCTCTCCGTGCTCACAAGATCCTCACCACCTCGCCAACCGCCGCCGCCTCTCAGGCCCCAACGCGAAACCTGAACGAGGTCGTGCTTTCGCGGCGGATCTTACTTCATCTCCGTCTCCCTGGCGAGCGCTGGGTTCAACCTTCGTGCGTGTTGCCCGGCTCCCCCTCACGCGCTATCCTCACCGCATGTTCTCTCACATCGTCATCTTCTGGACCGATCCTTCGAAACCGGGCGCGGCGGACACCTTGCTGGCTGGCGCGAAGAAGTATCTGAGCCAGGTCCCTGGCATTCGGCACTTCCACGTGGGCCGAATGGCCCCCAGCCATCGGCCGGTGTTGGAACAATCCTATCAAGTGGCGCTGAACATCGTCTTCGACACCAAAGAGTCGCAGGACACCTACCAGAATCACCCCCTCCACCTCGAGTTCGTCGACAAGGTCTTCAGACCAAACTGCGCCAAAGTCCTCGTCTACGACTTCCAGGACTGAGGCATTCTCGACTCCAGACGATGCTTCCGTCGTTCATCGCGAGCGGCAAGAGCATCCGCCCGGGCACCGCCGGGAAGAAACACGTGAACCGGGGGACGTCCGACGAATCAGCCCGGTTTCCCCAGGAAACCGGGCCGGAAGCGATTCGCGGCCGCATCCGCAGTCGTCGTCCGATGATCCTGAGGCGCCGGGCCGCCTATCGGTCCTCGCCCGCCGCCGCCTTGGCCCGGTCGATATGGACGGATCCGTTCACCGTGGACAGTCTGATCCGCGGGCCGCCCTCGCCCAGTTTCCCTTCGAGCTTCTGGCCGATGGGGAAGCTCTTCCTGACCTTGAGATCCAATTCACTGCTGATCCCGCCATTGAGCGCGTCGGCCGAAACATCGGCGTTCACACCCTCTGGCAGGGCCAGGGTGAGGCTGCCGTTGACCGTCTTCAGCAAGATCGGATTCCGCACCTCCGTGACCGTCGCCTTGACCGAACCGTTGACGGTGGACAGGTCGGTCTCCCCCCGAAGGCCGCGGGCCGTCACCTGGCCGTTGACGGAGCTGGCCTCGACGTCTCCATGCACGCCCCCGACTTCCACGCCGCCGTTCACCGTGCTGATCTTGCTCAGTTTGCTCCCTCTCGGCACCGTCAGGGTGTAATCCACGCTCGTGGAGTTGTTGTTGTTCTTGCCGTCCGGGTATTTCGTCTTGATCCGGACCTTGTCCGGCGCGGATTCCACCCGGATGTCCACCACGTCCAGATGCTCCTGCTTCCTGGCGCGCTTGACGGCGTCGACCTTGATTTCGTCCCGGTCCCAAGCCGTGACGTGGACGCTGCCGTTCACATTCTCGAGGCTGACCTCGCCAGTCTTGTCGAGCGGATAGGTCTGGTGGAACTCCTCGCGCACCTCAGCCCTGACCGCCGCGAGGGTGCCCATCATCACTGCCGCCAGAACACACAAGTCGTATCGGTTGTTGATTCTCATGGAGATTGCCGGGTTCGAGTTCTCTCGTTTGTGATGAATACTCGCCTCGCGGCGAAAGGTCACTTCTCGGCCGGACGCAGCTCCGCTTTCCGCAGGAAGACACTGCCGTTCACCGTCTTGAGCTGGATCTCCGCCCCTCCGCCGTTGATCGCCCCGGCGAGGCGCTTGCCTGAGCTGGGCCAGGACTCCTCGCGCGAAGTGACGGAGAACTCGCTGCGAATGGAGCCGTTCGCGGTCTGCAGCTTCACGTCCGCCTTCGTGTCCGGCGGCAATGTGACATCCACGTCTCCGTTCAACGCGCTGAACGACATCGCCTTGCCCGGCGTCACCTTGTCCAGTTGCACCAGCACCCGGCCTTGGAGCGAATGCGCCACTGCGACCCCGGCGACCTTCCGCAGGATGATGGAGGCATTGACCCCGTTGGCCTCGATTTCGCCCTCCACGTTCTCGACCTGGATATTGCCGCCGTTGGTGCATCGCAACTGGAGGGAACTCCTCGCCGGCACGGCAAGGCGCAGCTCGGCCGGCCCCGCCGCCCGCGGCACGATGGTCACCTCGTTGTCCGACTGCTCGACTCTGAGCCCGCGCTGGTTCGTCTCGACCACGACCTCCTTGCCCGCGCAACCTTGCACCCGGATGCTGCCGTTCACGACGTTCACGCGGACCAGGCCGGGGCGCTCCGGATCCGTCAGCCCAATCGCCATCCGCTCCCCACCGCTCTCCTGGCCCCAGCTCGCCACGGCGAGCCCGATCACCAGGCCGCCAACCAACCCTTGTCTTCGAAGCTTCATCTTCCTCATCTCTCTTGGCCTTTCCACTGGGTGCCCAGGCGCCGCTGTTGCAGGGCATTCGGCAACATCACGGCGACGGAGCCCGGAGATCTCGTGCACTCAGCCATCGTGAGATTTCCCGGCTAGCCGAGCTGCGCCAGGCCCCACCTGGCCCGCTCGCGCACCGTCGCGTCGGTGTCCCCCCTCTCCATCAATGACCTCAAGACGGGCACGGATTCCTTTTCGTCCATCTCCACCAACAGGTGGATCAGTTCCACCTGAACCAGCGGAGACGGCTGACGCGACAACGAACTCAGCAGCGCCCTCCTGACGCCTGCCTGCCGTGCATACGGCCCCAGCGCCTCCACCGCGGCCAGGCGCACATTGACATTCGGATCGGCCTCCAGAGCGCGCAGCAGGGCGCCGAGGATCTCGTCGCCGGGCTGCTCCAATCGCGTCGTCCACTCCACTCCGCGCAACCGTTCGCTCACGGACTTCTGCTCCAGCAGGGCCAGCGCCATCTGCTCTTTCAGGTTCAGCACTTCCTGGCGCAGCATCGCCACCTCGGCCCCGCTGACCGCGCTCGCCTCGTGCCCGCGCGGCCGCAGCCCCCACCCGAGGAGCACGCCGCTGGCAAAGAGCACCAGAACGATCGCGAACTGCCACGCCGGCCAACCCGGCCACAACCCTCGAATCCGATCCGCCAGGGCGGGACGCAGCCCGCTCTCCTCCTCCGTGCCGGCCAGGCCGGCCCGATACGCCTCCAGCATGGCCCGGAATCGGTCGTCCGCCTCCGGACCCAGCTCGGCTTCGGGCAACCGCGCCAGCCTGGCCCAGAGGTCACCCAGATTCCGCTGCTCGTCCCGACAAGCAGCACACACCTCGAGATGCGCATCCAGATCCGCGCGCGCTGCCTCTTCCAGACTCCCCGCGAGGGAATCGGCAATGAGTTCCATCGCTCGCTCGCAGTTCATACCGTCTCCTTTCCCGCCAGCGCGGAGAACCTCTCCCGCAGCTCCAGCATCGCCCGGTGCACCCGCATCTTCACCGCCCCGACCCGGCAGTCGAGCACCCGGGCAATCTCGTCATACTTCAGCCCTTGGAAGCGGCTGAGCACAAGCACCTCACGCGATTCCAAGGACAGCGCCGCCAGCGCCCCCTGCAGCCACGCGATCTCCTGGTTCTTGCTCGCCTCCCCATCTGGCGCCGGCTCGGCACTCCACAATGACTCGTTCTCCACCAGGTCCTCGGTCGCCACTGCCGACTCGCGTCGCCCTTTCCGCCAGGCATCGTGGTGGGCGTTCCTGGCGATCCGGTACATCCACGTCGCAAACCGGCTCCCCTCCTTGTACGTGTGACGGTACTTCAGCATGCGCAAGAACACATCTTGCACCAGATCTTCGCTCAGGTGCGCGTTTCCCGTCACACGCACGAAGAAGTTGTAGAGCGGCGTCCGATGACGGGCATACAGTTCGGTCAGGCTCTCGACCTGGCCGTCCCGCACCCGGAGCATCGCTCTCTCGTCGCCGTTTGGATCCACAGACTCTTCGCGCGTCCCACCATGCATACTCAGCTCGCGGCCCAAAGTCACAAGGAAACCGGCGTGAAAACAGCTTGATTTCGCCCTCGGATCCTCCACATTCTCGCCCGTCCGCGCAGAAGCGGCGTTGGGAAGCGCGAGTCAGGTCCGGCGGCTGCTTCCGGCCCGAGCTTCGGTGCGGCAACTGGAAGCGAGCGTAGCTCAGCCTGGTAGAGCGTCACCTTGCCAAGGTGAATGTCGAGGGTTCGAATCCCTTCGCTCGCTCCATTTCCTCCAGCCTAAACACCAACGACTTACAGAGGTTCCGCCTTTCTCGAAGGGGCATTCCTGACAGTTTCCTGACATCTTTGCACCTGCTTTAGCGCCGGTTCCAACCCCCTCGGAGCGGCCATGAAGCGGGTGCGTTTCCCTGTCCGCATCAAGCGCGGTTCTTCGGTGGTCAGACAACGGTCTTGGAGGCAGCGCAGGCGCACGCAGCACGGCAGCAGCAGGCGGTCATTCAGCCGAAGCGCGTTTCCGAGGTCGTCAAAGACTTGCTGGCGTACAAGGAGCAGAATGGCCGTTCGGCGCTGCATCTGCGCGACCTCAGACTCCGTCTCGAACGCGTCTCAGCAGCTTTTCGTGGTCCACTGGCGAACGTGACGCCATCTGAAGTCGACAGCTTCCTGCACTCTCTCAAGGTGTCCCCCAGAACCCAGAACAACTACCGAGCCACTATCGGAATGCTGTTCCGGTTCGGCCAGCAGCGCGGCTACATGGCCAAGGACCATCCGGGTATCAGCATCGTTGAGAAAGCCTCCCTGCCGCCAGGAACAACACCCCAAGCCTGGACATGTTCTGGTCCGTTTCATGGCGAACCGAGCCTATTTGGACAAAGTCATCCTGACGATCGTGATGGGGGGCGGTCTCTTGCCGGGCTGTGCGTACGAACTGCGGGTGAAAGAACTCTTAGACGCGCCGACGACTCGTTGACCGTCCTTCAATCCAAGTCATGGGCTAGCCTCAGTTCGGCAGGCCGTGCGGTCGCGACTATACGTGCGATTCCTCCCAGAACCTAAACCAGGGCTCGTTTCATCCCGCACTTGCGGCAGCGCTGGACTAGGGGAACACTCGTTGGCGATCACTTCGATCTAAATGGCTCAGGTTCATCTGCGCGTTGTCACTGTCGCACGGTGTCTTCCTTCAAGTGCGCTGCGCAGCCGAGGAGCAACGGTATCCCGCGAGCCCGTTTGTCATAAACGTCCGTCAGGCTCCCTACCACGCGAAGGGGGATGGGGTGGCGGACGACACCGAAGCCGTGCAACGGGCCATCAACGAGAACACGGGACGGCACCGCGTGCTCCTTTTCCCCAAGGGGACGTATTTGGTGTCCCGGACCTTGACATGGCCCAAGCGGTGGAACGACAGGGACAACTGGGGAATGACGATGCTGCGCGGCGAGGAGCGCGACAGCACGATTCTACGGCTCAAGGATGGCTGTTTCACCGACGCCGCCAAACCCCAGGCCATCATGTGGTGCGGCGGTTTTGGCTCCGCCGATTGGTTTCATAACTACGTGGAGAACCTGACGTTTGATGTGGGTGCTGCCAACCCAGGGGCCACCGCGTTGCAGTTCTACTCGAACAACTCAGGCGCAGTGCGCGAGTGCCGGTTCATCGCCGGAGACGGGAGCGGTGCAGTGGGGTTGGACCTCGGGCACAGGGACATGAACGGCCCGCTGCTGGTCAGGAACTGCGAGGTAATTGGCTTTCGCGTCGGGATCGCCACGGGCCACGCCGTCAACAGCCAGGTCTTCGAGAACATCGCTTTGCGCGGCCAGCGGCAGATCGGCTTCGAGAACACCGGCCAGCCCATCAGCATCCGGCGTCTGACGAGCGAGAACTCAGTTCCGGCCCTGGCGACCTACGGCCATCTCTGTTTGCTGGAGGCCACACTCAAAGGACACGGCGGCGCGTCCAGTGCCCCGGCCATCGTGAACTACAATGGCGGGCGCATCTTTCTGCGGGACATTCGGACGACGGGTTACGGGCGTGCCCTGGCGGACATTCAGACCCCGGACTTCGCCGCCGCCTACCGGGTCACGGGGCCGGATCGGCCTGGCAGTGAAGGGCCAACCATCCAGGAATACTGCTCGCAGCCGACCACGAGTCCCTTTCCCTCCCCGCCAACCTCGCTGCGTCTGCCGGTGAAGGAAACACCGGCGATCACTTGGGAGCCCCCATCAGCGTGGGTAAACGGGGATGATCTCGGTGCCGATCCGTCGGGGAACGCGGATTCGTCGGCTGCCATCCAGAAGGCGATGGATTCTGGGACCAGCACCGTCTTTCTGCCGGGGAGCTACCGTTTGCTGAAGACCGTCACGGTCCCCGGCTCCGTGAAACGGGTTGTGGGGCTGGGTGGCATGGTGAACTACGGGAAAGGGCTGAAGCCCGACTTTCGGCTGGCCGGGGCGAGCCAAGAACCGTTCCACCTTGAGCACTTCGCCGCCATCCACGGTGGGCTGGAAGTCAATACGCCGCGCCAGGTCGTCCTGCGCAGCGTCTCAGACTGCCCGCTGACCTTCACGGCCAACGCTGTGGGCAACGACATCTTCCTGGAGGACGTAGTTACGCATGATCTGCGGGTCAAGGGCCAGCGCCTTTGGGCGCGGCAACTGAACATCGAGAACGAAGGCACCCACCTGTCGAATGTCGGGGGCGCCGTGTGGATTCTTGGCTACAAGACCGAACGCGGCGGAACCCTGCTCAGAACCAGTCTGGGAGGGCGGAACGAAGTTCTAGGCGGTTTCAGCTACACGACGACGGCGGGCAAACTCGCGCCGATGTTTGTGAATGAGGAGTCTTCCGTGTTCGCCTTTTTCGCCGAGGTCTGTTTCAACGACGATCCGTTCCAGACCCTGATCCGCGAGACGCGGGGTGCCGAAACGCGCACCGTGGAACGTGGCAGCGGCGGCACGACACCTTACTCGGGACACCTGGTGAAACCGTGAATGCGCCGCTCTGACGTTCCGAAAGCAGGGGAGTTCTGCCGCTGTGGATGACCATTCCCTTAACGAAATCCAGCCATGAGAGACATCCAGAGCCACCGACTGATTTGGCTGAAGGGTGGGCTTTTTCTGGCGCTCGGCTTGGGGTCGGCAGTGCTGCTGCTGGCCGAGACTGCCACGTTAAAGACCGCGCTGCTGTTGGCTTTGACGATTTGGGGTTTCTGTCGCGCCTACTACTTCGCTTTCTACGTCATCGGGCACTACGTTGATCCGAGCTACCGGTTCTCGGGCCTGTTTTCGTTTGCGGCCTATCTGGTTCGCAAGAAGGCTCAATGATCAGGTTAGTGCCGACCGCCTGACGGCTGACATGCGATACGTCGGCGATCAACCATTCAAGTGCCTGCGCCGGTGGTTCGCGCAATTCGTAGCGTGCTTGGTTTACGCCGCGCTGTTCCTGGCAATACCCGTCGCTGGCTGCTGGCTCTATGGGGAATGGGTCCTGGAGGAACCAGGCGTCCTCAGTATCGTTTTCTTCCTCCTTTGCGCGGCTGCCGTCGTCTTGTTCGGGTGGTACGGCCTTCTTCGGAACATCAAGGAGGGGTTTGTTTGCCGAATCGTTCCCTATTTCGAGTCACGGGTTGCCACCTATCCCGACTCCCAACCTGATGCGTTTTCAACCGGCGTTCACCTTGCCCGACGGTGCCGGTTCCTGGATGAACTCGCGGTCAAGGCGGGGTTGACGCCTTGGCGCGTGGCCCTGGCCGCGTTTCTCGGCTTTGCAGGCGTCGCCCTTTTCGCGGTGAGCTTCCTCCTCGCAGTGGGCCGTGCTGGACAGTGAGCCAGGCTTTCCCGGCCCCCAACTGCACGGCTTGCCGCAAGGTGCTCGGTGTCTCCCACCGCAAGGGGTTCTGGATGGGTTGACCGGAGCGCCGGATGGGTGGAGAGATTAGACATGAACGCACCTGCAATGAGGAGCACGTCCTGGCGGGACTGGATGTTCCCGCTGAGGGTCGCACTTCTGGCCATCAACGCCGTGTGTTTTGGAGGATGCGTGGTCTTTCTTGCCGTGGGGACGGCCAGCGGTCCACTGGTGCTGTTGACCATCGGCACCGGGCTATCCCTCGGGGCAGGGGTGGCCGGAGCCATCATTGCCTCACGCAAGCAGTCGTCCCGTCGATGACGAGCCCAGTTGCCCGACCTGGAGTAGCCGTCATGCAACCGATCCACGAACTGCTGGCCCGCATCCGACACGACCCGAAGTTCGGCACCGGTCAGTTCGAGATCGGATTTCTTGACCGCGTCGAGGGCACGACCCACCAGGTTGCCTTCCGGGAGATCAGCTTCCCCGAAGGCGAGCGGCGCGTGTTTGAAGTGTTGGACGAATCAGGTCAGGCGCGGCGGATTCCGTTCCACCGGGTCCGCGAGGTTTACCGGGACGGCCAGTGCATCTGGCATCGACCGGGCTGATCAGGGGCGCAGTCCCGCTATCTTCTCCAATTCGGTGTGCGCCCAGCGCTCCCCGTTGCGCCAGGACGCAAGAATCGCTACAAACAGCGCGTGCTCCTGACGATCACAACGACTTTTCAACCAGCCACTGATCTGGGGCATTTGTTGCGGAAACATCCGGCCCGCGTCCACTCGGTCGAGCTGAGTTTTGGACGGGCGCACGTACTCTACCCGGAAGCGACAAACGAGCGGTGTACCGCCGCGCTGCTGCTTGACATCGACCCGGTGGGACTGGTGCGCAACCGGCGCGGCCCAGCTGGCGAGGGCCGGGCCCCGACGCAGATGGGGATATTTGAACGGGCGTAGCATGCCTCACCAGCCGGACAACATCTTCGCGGGCACGCAGGTTGTCTGCCTGATCGAAGTGCGGGGAACGAACGACTCCCTGGTGCATCCGCGTGGTGCCGTCGGTGTCGTAACACGCACTCCGGCAGTGGAAGGCGAGCGCTTCCTTGTACGCTTCCCCGATGGCTTTGAGGCTTCATTCACCCGCGAGCAACTGGATGTCTTAAAGCACTTCAAGGACCGTCTTCCCGGCGCGAGATCGCCCGCTGGTGACTTTGACCTGGAGCAGTTCATCCTCTACCGCTGCGTCGTGGGCTCGCGTGCCTACGGGCTGGACAATGACGAGTCCGATACAGACCGGCGGGGCATCTACCTCGCGCCCGCCGAGCTGCAATGGTCGCTTTTCGGCGCGCCGGAGCAGTTCGAGGACAACGCGACGCAGAGCTGCTACTGGGAATTGCAGAAGTTTCTGACGATGGCGCTCAAGGCGAACCCGAACATCCTGGAGTGTCTCTACTCGCCGATGGTTGAGAAGATCACACCGCTGGGTGAGGAAATCCTATCCATGCGCCAGTGTTTCCTGTCGCAGATGATTTTCCAGACGTTCAACGGCTACGCGATGTCCCAGTTCAAGAAGATTGAGCGCGATCTGCGCAACAGTGGCGAAGTGCGCTGGAAGCACGCCATGCACTTGCTGCGCCTGCTGCTCACCGGGGCTGCGACGTTGCGCGAGGCCCGCGTTCCCGTGCGCGTCGAGGCACACCGCGACCGCTTGCTCGCGGTCAAGCGTGGTGAAATGTCGTGGGCCGATGTGGACGCCTGGCGTAAGGAACTGCACCGTGACTTTGATCGTGCGCTGGCAGCAACCACACTACCCGAACGCCCCGACTACGAAGCCGCGAACCACGTTCTCCTCAAAGGGCGGAAGCAGATGGTACAATGAAGACGCCCCAAGCCCATTCGAGTGAACCACGCCTCCATCGGATCGTCGAGGCGCAGCCGTATCCGCTGCTGTTCGCCACCATCAGCGGCGCGCACCTTTACGGCTTTCCGTCGCCGGACTCGGATGTTGATCTGCGCGGTGCGCATGTGCTGCCGCTCGAAAAGGTCATCGGCCTGGACGTTCGTGATGAGACGATCGAGGACTCGCGTATCATCGAAGGGCTCGAAATGGACATCGTTAGCCATGACGTGCGGAAGTTCTTCGGTCTGCTCCTCAAGAAGAACGGGTACGTGCTGGAGCAGCTTTACTCGCCCCTCATTGTTCACACGACGCCGGAGCACGCAGAGCTGCAGGGAATTGCAAAGGGCTGCATCACCCAGCACCATTCCCACCACTACTTCGGTTTCGCCGAAACCCAGTGGAAGCTGTTCCTGAAGGAATCTCCGCGCCGGGTGAAACCCCTGCTCTACGTCTATCGCGTGCTGCTCACCGGGATTCACCTCATGCGCACCGGCGAAGTCGAGGCGAACCTCGTCACATTGAACGCGGACTTCCGATTGCCCTACATCGCCGATCTGGTGGCGCGAAAGTTGGCTGGCCCTGAGAAATCCACGCTTCAGGATAGCGACATCGGCTTCCATGAGGCGGAGTACCAGCGCCTGCGCGGCGAATTGCAGGCCGCACACGAGGTCAGCCGATTGCCGCAACGGCCAGCCGCAGAGACTCGGGCAGCGCTGGATGGCATGTTGATCCGGTTGCGGAAGAAGGGGCTGGAGAGCAAGGCATGAAGCTAACGATTCCAGAACTGGCGCTGGTCGTACTGATTGGCCCCTCGGGCTCGGGTAAGTCCAGCTTCGCCCGGAAGCACTTCAAACCGACCGAAACCCTGTCCTCGGACTATTGCCGGGGTCTGGTGTCGGATGATGAAAACGACCAGGCGGCGACGACCGATGCCTTTGAGGTTCTGCACTTCATCGCCCGGAAGCGGCTGGCCGCAGGTAAACTGACCGTGGTGGACGCGACCAACGTGCAGCCGGAAGCCCGGAAGCCCCTGGTTCAACTGGCCCGAGACTTCCACTGCCTGCCCGTGGCCATTGTTTTCAACGTGCCCGAGCGAATCTGCCACGACCGTAACCGTGACCGGTCAGACCGTGATTTTGGTCCGCATGTGATCCGTCAGCAGACCCAGCAGATGCGGCGGTGGCTGCGCGGGTTGGAGAGGGAGGGATTCCGGCATGTCTTCGTGCTGTCCGCGCCGGACGAGGTTGACGCGGCGGTGATCGAGCGCCAACCGCTCTGGAACAACCTCAAACACGAGCATGGCCCCTTCGACATCATCGGCGATCAGACGTTGCCGACCTTCTGAGTCGCTACCGCGATCGGCAGACGATGGCGAATCAGTATGTGGAAGCTTACCAGCGCTACTGTTGGCCGGTGAAGTCCGTTGGCGATCTGAAGATCGCTCCGTTCCACCTGCTCGCCACCGAAGGGCGTGTCCATGTGGACAAGGATCACATCTGGCACATGAACACGCTGGCCAAGCTCTGCGGCGCGGACAGCAGCCTGCTGATGGCCACGCCGTTCAAGATTGTGGATGTCACGGACAAGGCCAGCCAGTCGGAGGGCATCGGGTGGTGGGAGGAACTGACGGCAGCGGGTGGGGAAGGCATGGTGGTCAAGCCAATGGATTTCATCGCCCGGAGCAGGCGGGGCTTGGCACAGCCTGCGGTCAAGTGCCGTGGGCGAGAATACCTCCGCATCATTTACGGCCCCGAGTACACTGCCCCGGAGAATCTGGAGCGTCTGCGGTCAAGGGGACTGTCGTCCAAACGATCGCTTGCGATCCGCGAGTTCGCGCTCGGCATCGAGGCGCTGGAACGGTTCGTTCGCCGGGAACCGCTGCGCCGTGTTCACGAGTGCGTGTTCGGTGTGCTGGCCTTGGAGAGCGAACCGGTTGACCCGAGGCTCTAGCACCTGAGTTGGCGACACACCATGACGCGACGAACCCGCATCATCATCGGCTCCGTAAGCGCTACCGTTGTTGCTGTGGTGGGCTTCATCGCCTACGCCGCCTATCAGGCCGGTCACGTCGTCATTCCCAACGCCTACGCGGTCTGGTGGACGGCTGACCTGGTCATCGACCACATGGAGAAGCACAACGGCGCGTGGCCACGGAGCTGGGAGGACCTTCGTGTCACCAGCGATGAGGCGTACAAGGGTACGGTGTCCACCAATCTGGACGGCACAGTGATCGCCGAGTTTCGGCCTCGTGACACGATCGAGGACCTGCAGCAGCGGGTGGAGATCGACTGGAAGGCGGACCCAAAGGATCTGGTGAAAGCGCAGTTCAAGGAGAAGGGTCCGCCATTTCGGGTCATTTGGCTGCGGAACGGAAAGAGCACGCACTACCAAGGCAAGGAGCCCAACGCGATGGTGCTGGAGTACCTGAAGTGGCGTGAGTCACCGACACGATCCGCTACGGCGAGCTGGCCAAACTCGCCGCCACGCGGGGAGTGAAGCTCACTTGGGGCCGACAGATGATCCCCGGAGCGCCGCTGGAATGGCTCTACAACCATCCGAACGACGGCTTCCGGGAGGAGCCTTTTGGAACCTGGCCCAAGGCGCTGGGCGAGTTTGCCTGGGACGCGGTGTCGCTCCAGCCCTTCGATCGCCAGTTGCATGGCAAGAGCGACAAGGGCGAGGACCTGGGCGATGCCGCGCTCATCCTCGGACTGGCGGCTCTCGCGGCGAAGCAGAATCCCGATGTGCAACTGTACATCTACGCCCGCTGGCCACGTACGACCACGGACGGCAAGGGCGTCCAATTCAACAAGAACGACTACGACCCGGCCAAACCCGGCAGCGGGGCAGACCTGTCAAAGGTGGACAGCTCTGCGGCCCGGTGGGCTGCGAAGTACACCGGTCATCTTCGTCTATCGAGTGGCATCGGTCTTTCGAGATGCCTGGGTTTGCAGCACCAGCACCCAGTCTTCATCACCAACGGCATTCTTGCCCGGCACGACGAAGCGGCGCTCGCCCTTGTTCTCCCAAGGCGAACCCTCGACCGCCTTCCGGCCAGCACTGGACGGATCAAACCAAGTCGCGGAGACCGGAGCACGCAGCCTGGTCATATCCACGCTGAACGTCCGTGTGGTCGGCAAATACACCACCCCGCAACTGCCGTCCGAGGCCAGCGCCGCTGTGGCATAGTCGGCCTTCTTCCATTCCCCGAAGCCCGACGTGACGAACTCGTGTTTGGCGTCCGGCACGAGCTTCCACCACTCCGGCGTCTGGAGGAGCTTGAGGATGTTCGGCGCTTCCACCGTGGAACGGGCCTGCATGACCTCGCGCCAGTTGGCCTCCCAGCGCCACAGCCGCGTGCCCGCGCAGTAGCCTTGCGCCCCCGAAAGCACGGCCCACCAAGCGTTGCGACGGATACGGTAGGGATTCCAGAGATCGCCCTTCTTCGCGTCCGGCAGCAGTTCGATGGCGTTGGGTTCGCCCTCGTAGCCGGTTTCACCCAGGATCACGGGCCGCACAGGGTTGGTCCGCTGGTACTCCGGCAGGATGTGCAGGTAGGCCGCGCCGTAGGTGTAGCCCATGTTCACATCGAGCCAGGCATCTTCGTGGTGGAATCGGGCGCTGGCGTACTCGTGAGCGTTGTGGACCGTGTGGAGATGGCGGGGCGCGGCAGCGGCGATTTCGCGGGCCAGGACGCGAGTGCATTCGAGGAGGTTGGCGTCGGGGTTCCGGTCTCCGGCGTGCATCCACATCAGGTTCTTGAACCGGGCGAACCGCTTGCCGATGAACGCGCCATAGACCCTGGCGTTGTCGGGCTTTACATGGTGCATCCACAGGCCCTCTCCCGCGCCGTACCACAGCTCCGACATGATGACGAACAGGCCCCGCTTCTCCGCCTCGTCCATGACCTGCTCGGCGTAGCGCCAATACGGTTCCACCGGCCCGGTGATGTCGGTGTCGGGTTGGAACGCCACGTTCCCGTAGCCGTCCTGGGAGGGGATGCGGCTGTCGTCGAGGATTTCCAGAAAGAGCGTGTTGAAGCCCTTGGCCAGCCGGTCGTCCATGAGCATCCGCACATCGTCGATCTTGAGCTTCTGAACGAACCACGGCGTGTCGCCCATGACGAAGAAGGGCTGGCCCTGCTGATCGACCAGGTAGCGGTGGTTCTCGCTGACTTGCAGGGGGAACGCTGGGGGCGGCGCAGTCGCAGCCAGCAGCGGCTCAACCACCGTTGCGATCGAGATCACCCAGGCAAACCCGGCAAGAGCCATTCCATACGAGACCTGCGCCATGCGCTTCATGGCGGCATTCTGCCTCGTCGCGACGGCACCATCAATGCACCACTGAGAAGCGATCCAGGTATCGTTGTCGCTTCTGTTCGCTTCGGCGGGACTTCTGCGCCTTGGCTTCGCTAGCCGAATCTCTATCGCGATGTATGCAACGGTCGCCGTGGCACCAACCCGATTGACGCCATACCCGCAAGTTCGCGAACATCCGCTCTCGTTATGGCATCAGGTGAACGACAAGGCCAACTGTGG
This sequence comes from uncultured Verrucomicrobiota bacterium, assembly GCA_964432995.1. Lineage (GTDB taxonomy): Bacteria > Verrucomicrobiota > Verrucomicrobiia > Limisphaerales > JAHDYP01 > CAYSPU01. Next base: position 30,572 of record CAYSPU010000005.1, on the reverse strand, counting down.
AGCGCGGCCCCGCGTGACTGGGCGGAATTGCAGGAGCCGTTCTGCCGCCCCCTCTGGCAGGACACGCTCGCGGCGCTGGGAGTGAAGCCGGGGATGCGCTTCCTCGACGCCGGGTGCGGTGGCGGCGGAGCGTGCGTGCTCGCCGCCGCCCTTGGTTGGGAGGTCACCGGCTTCGACGCGAGCAACGACCTGCTGGCCATCGCCCACGAACGGCTGCCGCAGGCTCAACTTGTCCACGGCGACCTTGAGAAACTTCCGTTTCCCGATGGGCACTTCGACGCTGCTCTAGCGGCTAACTCCGTCATCTTTGCGGAGGACATCCGGCAGGCGATGCGCGAGTTGCGCCGGGTGGTCCGGCCCGGCGGGCGGGTGGCTGTCACGTCGTGGGGCAGACCGGAGCAGGTTGAGATGCGGGATGTGTTTGCCGCCGTGGCCAGCGCCATGCCGCAGCGTCCCACCGGCGGCGGGCCATTTGCATGGTCGGCGGACGGGGTGCTGGCGAATCTGGTAAGCGAAGCAGGGTTCACGGTGGTGGCCGAGGGAGGCAGCCAGTGCGACTTCCGCTACCCGGATTTCGAGGCGTTCTGGCGAGCGCAAAGTTCGGCTGGAAACTACCAACCGGCTTTGCAGGCCGTGGGACCAGACCGGCTGCGTCACATTGTTGGTGAAGCGGTTCGTCCCTACACGCTTGCGGATGGCACCATTGTTCTGCGGAACGTCTATCGCTGGGCTGCGGGGGAGGCTGCCCTGTGAATTAGCTCAGCCTCACAGACCGCATCGGCATCGACCCCAGCGTCACCTTGTCGGCAAAGAAGCTCACGCTGTCTGCCTTGTCCTGCGCTCCCAGCACGTAGAACAGTGGCAGGTAGTGGTCGAGCGTGGGCACTGCCAGCCGCGCCGGCCGGCCCAGCTTGGTGTAGTCGATGAGGGCCTTACCTGAACAGCTCAGCAAAGAACTGCTTCATCGCCTCCCAAGAGCGCTTATCGGCCCGCTCGTTGTAGGCCGCGCCCTTGGAGTTGTCGCTGCCCGCGTCCCAGTGGGTGAAGGAGTGAACCGCGCCTCCGTAGGCGATCAACTGCCAGTCCACCCCGCCTCGGCGCATTTCGTCCTCGAACGCTGCGACCTCCGCAGCAGGCACAAACGGGTCGTCGGCCCCGTGCAAAGCCAGCACCTTCGCCTTGATGTTCTTGGCGTCGCCGGGCGTCGGGCTGCTCAAGCCCCCGTGAAAACTCACCACTCCGGCGAGGTCGGCTCCGCTGCGCGCCAGCTCCAGAACGGTGGTGCCGCCGAAACAGTAGCCGATGGCGGCGATCCGTTTGGGGTCGGTGAGTTCATGCCGGGTCAGCACATCCAGACCGGCCCGGATCCGCGCCCGGAGCAAAGGCCGGTTGTCCTTGAACTTGCCTGCCTCGGCCCCCGCGTCTCTGGGGTTGTCCGGGCGTATGCCCTTGCCGTAGATATCCACGGCGAGCACGTTGTAGCCAAGCGCGGCCAGCATCTCGGCCCGCTTCTTCTCGTAGGCCCCGAGCCCCTGCCATTGGTGGACGACCAGCACACCGGGCCGCTTTCCCTGAGTGGCATTGTCGTACACCGAGTAGCCCTCAAGGACGGTGTCGCCTTGTTTGTATTCCACGGCCTTGGAAACCAGTTCGGCTCGGGCGCTCAAGGAGGCCAGGAGCGCGGGGATCAGCAGCAGTCCAATTCGCATGGTCCTCTTTATACCCCAGAACGGTGACATCACAAGTGGCCTGCCCGCAGGGACGTTCGCCTCAGCGGTTGGCGCTACGTGGCAGCTTGCGATCGGGCCAATAGGGGGCTGCGCAGCCATTCCGGCTTCCGGCGCGTTTCTGCGAAGCTTGCGCTCGTGATCGCTCAGCTCGACCACCTGCAACCCGCAGGCACCAACGAGTGCCTCGCCGCCCACGCCGACTTCATCCGGGGCACGCCGCTGGAGCCGATCCTGGAGCCGCGCCGATTCCAGGCCCCGCGGGGCTACCACTCGACCAAGTGCGTGTCTGCCGGGTTGTTCCTGCTCCTGGGACAGGGTCGCGTGAAGGAGCACTTGGGCGAGGCGCCGATCCCGACCGAGATCACCGCCCACGGCATCCCGTATAAGGTCATCCGGCACCGTGTGACGGTGTTCTTCGAGCGCGAGGACTTCGCCCGCGCCGTCGCCGCCACCGATCTGCCGCACGACTTCACCCTCGCCGACCTCCACTGGCCGCTCCCTGGAATGGTGGTCGGCTTTCCGGCCAGGTTCATGCAGGAGTACATGGGCCGCGACGTTTGCCACGTTTACGCCGCCAACTGCGATGCCGGGGACTACCACGTTCCAGCGCTCGCAGGCTGCCCGACCGTGACGGTGCCCAGGAGCAAGGTGGGCTGGCAGTGGTACTCGTGGCGCGACGGCAACCTGGAGAGTTTCGTCACTAGCTATTTCCGGGGTGATCGGGTGGACGAGGCGGTCACCAATTACGGCTACACCGACTACACGGGGCTCAAAGACACGCAGGGTATCGAGGCCGACCGGATCGCTTGTGGGTGGTGTACCCCGGACAGACCAGCTACGCGGTGGACGAGAAGATCGAGTGCGTGACCTTGAGGGAGATGAGCCGCGTGCGGGAGGCGATGGAGTGACGCCATCGGGGGCCGGGGCGCTAACAGAGCGTCCCGGATCGCTGGCCGTGGCGAGGGCACAAGGTCAACAGTCGATGTTTGACCCCATTGCCTGAGTGCCGATCCATCGTGAGGTTTCCGGGCGAGGTCGTTCCAGGCAACCTGTGCGCTGCCCGAGTTGCCGACAACCTGGTCACCTCAGTCGCGGTGCGCCACAATCAACGAAGCCGGGTTCACGCGGGCTTTGCCGCTCAGGGTGCCCAGTGGCTCCAACCCGGCCTTCCGATCGTTAGCCACAACCGTCCAAGTGCCCGGGACTGTCAGTTCCTGTGGCTTCGTGCCGCCGTTGTAGACGACCAGAATGTCCTTCCAGGTGTCCCCGTTGGCATGGTCGCGGAGGAGATACGCTACGGTCGTTTTCGGAAGGCCCGGTGTGAATTGCAGCGAACGGTCGACATCCGCTTTCTCCGACATCCGGAATGCCGGATGGGCTTTCCGAATCGCTATCATCCCGCGATAGAAGTCGAACACGCCCCGGTTCGCCGTCTTCAGTCCCCAATCGATGGGGTTCACGCGCGGATCATTCGAGTTGAAGCTGTTCTTCACCCGGTTCTTGGAACGTAGGAACTCGTCGCCCGCATGGAGGAAGGGCACCCCCTGGGACGTGAGCACGATGCCCGCCGCGAGTTTGTCCATGTCAACGCGGAGCGACTCCGGCAGGCCAGCCGTTGAAAGCACGAGCTTGTCCCAGAGACAATGGTCATCGTGGGCCGAGTCGTAGTTGATCGTCTCATTCGGGGTGACGACCTCGATGCCGCCATCGGTGTTTTGGCCCTTGATGTTCAGAAGGAACTGCGCGGCCGCCGCGTCGGAGAGCGCTCCCTGCACGAAGCCTTGGGCGTCGTCTTGCCAGATGGAACCCTTGATGTTGTCCCGGATACCGTCGTTGAACGCCGCGATACCGGTGCCTTTGACGTTGGCCTGGGTCATCATGCGTTCGGGCGGCAACAAGCGCTCCATCTGCCAACCTTCACCATAGATCAAGGCGCTGGGGTTGATCTTCTTCGCCTCGCGATAAACCTCCTGCATCGTCTCGCGGTCCATGATGCCCATCAGATCGAAACGGAAACCGTCGATGTGATACTCGGTCATCCAGTATTTGACCGAATCGACGATGAACTTCCGCACCATGGGGCGTTCCGATGCCACTTCGTTGCCGCAGCCGGTCGCGTTGCCATAGGCGCCTCCGGCGTCGAAGCGGTAGTAATACCGGGGCACGACCTTGTCGAAAATGGATGCGGGGTTCGTGCCCGTGTCGGCGGTGTGGTTATAGACGGCATCGAAGATGACCCCGATGTTGTTCTTGTGCAGCTCCTGGACCATCAGTTTGAACTCGCGTTGCCGCGCCGTGCCATCGGCCACGGATGCGTAGGAACCTTCGGGGGTGTTGTAGAGCACAGGATCATAGCCCCAGTTATACCAGGTGTATCGGTCCACTGACTGGGTCTCATCCCCGTTGGCGTAGTCAAAGGTCGGAAGGAGATGCACATGCGTAACACCGAGTTCCTTCAAGTGGTCGATCCCGGTCGATTCGCCTGAGGGCGTGTGCGTGCCTTCCTGGACCAGGCCCAGGTACTTCCCGCGACGGCTATCCGCCGTGCCGGAGTCCCGGTGGATCGAGAAGTCACGGACATGCACCTCGTAGAGGACGGCATCCACATTGCGCCGCAGCGTGACATAGCGGTCCTCGGACCAGCCCGGTGGGTCCGTGTTCCGGGGGTTGTAGATCAGGGTGCGCCCGGAGTTGGCGGAGCTGCCACGGGCATAGGGGTCGTTGACGCGATGGACGGTGAGGTTCGCGGCTCCCGGTTCCTGATGCGAGATCTCGAACAGGTAATACTTGCCGTCCTGGTCGCCCTCGATCTCGACGTGCCAAATGCCATCCTTGCTCGAGACCATGGGGATGGGACGGACTTCGGCCGACTGGGCACCCACGTAGAGCAAAACGGTTACGGACTTGGCTGTGGGTGCCCAGAGCTTGAGGGACGTAGCTTCGGGGGTGTAGACCGCCCCCAGATCGTCGCCCGGGTACAGGTAGTTGTCGGGGCTCGCCTCAGCCTGCTGGGTTCTGAGCAACACCAGCAAGAGGAACAGGCAGCCAACGCCGCGCGTGAACGAAGACGAAGCCGGCAGCACGTGACGGACGGGATGGCAGCAGCAGGGGGTGCGACGATGCGCGCGGGCACGTTCCGGTCTCTCGAAATGGCTCAGGGGGGCAGAACTCATAGGCATTTGCCTTTCGTCCGTGCTGCAAGCCTGCGTCATCGCGAGGGGGCGTTCAAGGTGAAATCGGAAAGCTGAACGGGCGAGAACCCTGGCTCACCGCCTGTTCAGAGAGCTGCGGACCGTCGAGGCGACCGAAGGTCGTGCCGTGCCGACGCACCGGCCAGGCGGCTTTCCAATCAGTGGATCTTCGCCTGCGCGCCGTAAGTCTTTTCCATCGAGACCTGCAAGTAATTCTCGACCTGAACGGCGCCCTCCTCGGTGACTTGCTGCAACTCCGCCAATTGCTCGGGCGAGAGGTATCCAGGCTCTGGCCAAATCACAACTCGGACACCGCGGATAGGTTCACTATACTGCCTCTGGTCGAACCCCGGCTCGCCGCGACGGATTACCTCGAGCAATTCCCTCAAGACCGAGGGCAGAGCCGCCTGGTCGGTCGGCTTGACGGCCCTGGATGTGCACCCGGCCCGCCGTCGGACGCAACAGAGACGTGATCATCCGCATGACCGTGGTCTTGCCAGCCCCGTTCTGCCCGATGAAGCCAACTACCTCGCCGAGCTTCACCTCGAAACTGATGTCACGGGCTGCCCAGAGCTTGCCAAAGCGCTTGCCCGGGTTCTCCGTCACGATGGCAGAGGTCGTCATGGACCTGTTTCCTCCCGGTCACCCCACGTCCGCTCCGACGGCGAATCCGGAGCGTCTGAAGCGTCTCCAGCACCCTGCGCGACCCGTTCCGCCGAATCCGCGTCTGCTTTGTGGTAGGAGCCCATTCGTTCTGCTGCGGCTCAGTCTGGCGCACGCCGTCAACGAGTATGTCGCGTCGCAGCGGTGAAATCCTTCGGTGGAATCCGTGTCGAGGCCATTCTGACAATGCTACTCTGGCTCATTGGGCCGGAACCCGCTGGCACTCTGAGGGACGCCGCTGGAAAGGAGGATACCTGGATCGCAGGTTCCCGCCTTGGATCGGCGGCAGCTGGATATAGATCCAAAACAAGGCCGGAAAAGTGATCCATAAGCGCCTTTGGCGCCACCCGAACCGAGCTAAGTTGCTGCCAGTTGCCGGATTGCTGTGGTCCGACCAAGGACTGCGACAAGTAGTTGGGTGAAAAGCAGTCTGATGGAGCGTGCACCATGAACAAACGGCACCGCCTGTCGCAGACCTTGCACTACTTGGCCGAAGGAACGGCGTGTGGGTTGGGCGGAGTGCTGCTAATCGGGGTCCCGGCATTTGGCGTGACGGCTCTCTCTTTCACCTTCCACGACAGGCTGGCGCGTCTCGGGCTCACTCCGCCGGATCTGGCTGGGTGGCTTTGGACATCGGTATTGGGTCTCGGGACTACGCCCCCCCATTTGTGAGTTTCGCGGTGTATATCCTCGGACCCGTCGTTCTTGGGTTCGTGGTCGGCTGGTTCGTTGGCATGCACTGGGTGTCGGACCGCAAAGCACCTAACCAGGGCGCGGCAGCGAACTGCCGCCCCGCTGGGTAGTCGGACGGTTCGGGTGGTTTGTCAGCGACTTGCGCAGCCGACCGGGCGTTCCCGGCGGTGGTCGCTGAGCCGGTCGTTGGATGCACGACCATGTCCTGGCGGATTCGGGAGGTTGTGCCACACAAGTGCCGGCCTCGCAATTCCTCGTATTCTCGCCACCGGCGGGCTTCTTGGTCAGTCGAACCGCCACAGGCCGGCGGCCCGTGCGGCGTCCATGGCTTGGGCGAATTCGGCAGCCGAGATCCGCCGGTTGATGGCTCCGAAGCGCGGCGCCGTTCCGACCCGGTGAGCGGGATGATACTGGTCCATCACGTTCACGTAGGTGTCGGGGGACAGGGTGGTGGCCAGCCAGCGCAGGATCTGCCGTGTCTCCTCGATGAGGCCGGGCATGACCAGATGCCGCACGAGCACCCCGCGCAAGGCCAGGCCCTCCTCGTCCACCTTGAGCACGCCCACCTGCGCGTGCATGGCGGCGATGGCCGCGCGCGCCGCCTCGGCGTAGTCGCGTGCCAGGAGATAGCGGGCGCAGAGCTCCGGCGTCCAGAGCTTGAAGTCGGGCATGTAGATGTCCACCACGCCGTCGAGGAGCCGGAGGCTTTCGAGGCTGTCGTAGGCGGAGGTGTTGTAGACCAGGGGCAATCGGAGGCCGTCTTCGACGGCGAGGACCAGGGCCTCGAGGAGTTGCGGCACCACGTGTTCCGGGGTGACGACATTCAGGTTGTGACAACCAGCCGCCTGCAGGTCGAGCATCAGGCGCGCGAGCTGGGCCGCCGTGACGTCCGTCCCCTGGCCCGATTGGCTGATCTCGGCGTTCTGGCAGAAAACGCACCGGAGATTGCACCAACTGAAGAAAATCGTGCCGGAGCCGCGCCAGCCGCTCAGGCATCGTTCTTCACCGGGATGAGGGAAGGCGCTCGAGACCCGCGCGTGCCGACCGCTCCGGCAGACACCCAACTGACCGTGGAGCCGGTCCACGGCGCAGTCGCGTGGACAGGCCCGGCAAGCGCGGAGCGAGTCGACCGCCTGCCGGGCGCGTGCCTGGAGGTCCCCCGTCGCGAATGCCGTGACGTAGGCCGGTACGTGACCCCGGCGCGGGAGCAGGAATCGTCTGCCCCCGGAGAGCCCGGCCTCCGTGGGATGTCGATCCATGTCATCGGGTGCCTTCATCCTGCAATGCGTTCAATCCAACGGTGGGGTTTTCGACGAGCCGGTGGTCGGTGAAGATGTGGGGCATCTCGCGTCCAGTTTCGCGGAGGACGCTGCCTTTGCCGCGGCATTGCACAGGTCGGACCGTTCGGTCCGGAGTGCTCTGCCACCCTGCTCTGCCATCGGCCCCATCGCTCCGCTTCGTCAGACAGTAGGATCGCGAGCAGGCGGTTCGTGTGGCAGGGCGAAGGAGAATGTTGCGCCTTGATCCACGCACCCTTCGGCCCACACGCGGCCCCCGTGGCGGTGGACGATCCGCTGCACGATAGCCAAACCCACTCCCGTCCCTTCAAAGTCGCGAACGCTGTGCAGGCGCTCGAACACTCCGAAGAGTCTCCCGGCATGCTCCATATCAAATCCCACCCCGTTATCCCGAACCCAATAGACAGACTCCTGCTCGCGTTCCTCCGCCCCTACTTCAATCACTGCGCGCTCGCGCTTCGCCGAGAACTTCAGCGCGTTGGACAACAGGTTCACCCACACCTGCCGAATCAAGTTCGGGTCACCCACCACCGGCGGCAGAGCCCCGACGCAGAAGTCGATCCCACGGAGGCTTTCTGGCACTTTCAGTTCGTGGAAGGCGGAACGTGCCAAATCCTCCATGTTGACCGACTGCGCCTGCAGTTGGGTGCGGCCGAGACGGGAGAAGGTGAGCAGATCATCGATCAACTGCCCCATGCGTCGCGTGTTGTTCAAGATCACGCCGAACAGCCGGTTGGCCTCCCCGTCGAGCGCCCCCGCGTAGTCCTCGATCAGGATCCGGGCGAAGCCGTCGATGGCTCGCAGCGGAGCCCGCAGATCGTGCGAGACGCTGTAGGCAAAGGCCTCCAGCTCCTTGTTGGCGGCCGCCAGTTGGGCTGTCCGTTCCTCCACCCGGAGTTCCAGTTCCTCGTTAAGCCTCCGGACCTCTTCCTCAGCCCGTTTGCGCTCGGTGATGTCGCGGCCTTCGGCGACGAGTTGGATGACCCTCCCGTGCGCGTCGGTGACGGGTTTGAGCGAGAAGTCAGCGTAGTGAAGGCGTCCGTCCGCTGCGGGATGGGTGGCTTCGAAGCGCACCAGCTTGCGGCTTGCGGCTTCTCGGATTCCCGCCCGCAACTGTTGCTGCATCTCCAGGGAGTGCGCCCACCACGGCGTCTCCCAAATAGGTTTGCCAATCACCGCGTCCTTGCTGACACCCGCGAACTGCAGGGCGGTCTGGTTGGCCTGAAGAACAATACCGTCGGTCGTCAGCACCCCGATGAACTGGAAGGTCTGGTCGAAGACCGCGCGGAATTTCTGTTCGGCTTGGCGCAGGGATTCTTCGGTCCGTTTGCGGTCGTCGATTTCTTGAAGCAGATGCTTGTTGGCGTCCCGCAGTTCCACGGTGCGAGCCGTCACACGCTCTTCCAGCGACTGGTTGGCCACCCGCAGTTCCTGCTCGAGTCGAGCGCGCCGATCCATTTCCTTCTTCAGGTTTTCCTCCATGATCTCGCGCTGCCTGAGGGCTTCCTGCAACTCGGCTGTGCGTCGTTCCAACTGGTCGTTCATCCGGCCCAACTGCAGGTTACGTTCCCTCACTTCCTGTTCCAGCGACACCCTGGAAGTCACGTCGCGGCAGACTTCCATTCCTGCGACCAGCTTGCCTTCCTTGTCGAACAGGGGAATGCAGCAGTTCTCCCAGGAAGTCAGTCTTCCCGAAACCAACACCCCAGTCCGCAGAACCACGTTCGCCTGACCGGTCTGAAACGCTTTCTGAATTCCGCATGCCTCGCAGACCTTGTCCCGCCTTTCGTAAGCGGCGTAGCACTTTTCGCCGAGGCGGATGCCGAATGCCTCCCGCATCATGCGATTCTGATAAATGACATTGAAGTCGAGATCTTGAACGGTGATGCCGTCTGTCATCACGTCCAGGATTTCTCGGTAATCGATCGCCGTCACGGTAGGCCTACTGGTTGAACGGGAGGTGCCGTCGTTGTGTGCTCGGTCCGGTCTCTGACGCTTGCGATGAGAGCGTCCGGTGATCGGGAAAGCAAGAAAACTGTGTAACGACAACTCGATTGCCTCATGTCACCCAGAGAACGAGTTGGTGCCGAACGGGTACCGGGGTTCTCGGCCGGGGTTCTCGGCTTGCTCTTTTCGAGCTGCCGCCTGAGCATCCGGAACGTGCGAATACTCGAGCGTCCACCCCTGGGCCGCCGTCCCGGCTTGGCGTGGGCAGTTGGCCGGCGACTCGGGCTCAGCATCTCCCTGGTGATCGCGGCGCAATCCCCAAAGGCGCTCGAGGCCGCGCCCGCTGCGGGCGAAGCCGGGACCTCCAAGACCTTGCTGTTCCGTGTTCCGCCCCACGCGCGTTTTGTCACGCCGGATTCGGTGGCGATTGCCTGGGAAACCGATGAGCCGTCTGGAGGCGTCGCGGAGTACGGTCTCGCGGGAAAATGGGATCAACAGGTCCCGTATGCCGCTGCACAGACAGCGCAGCAGATCACCTTGAGCAGCTTGGAGCCGAGGGCCCGCTATCAGTATCGAATTCGAGCCAACCCGGTCGGAAGAGAAGCCGCGGTGAGCGAGGCGTTCGAGTTCGACAACGCCTTGAACTATGCGGTCGCCCGAGTGCCGGAAACCGGGTCTCCCTACCCATCCGATGCCCGCAGTCGGCAGTGCATTCAAGCCGCGGAACACATCCTCACCGCCAGCGGCATCACCCGGGGCTATTGCCTGGTGCTCGAGTGCGGCGAGGGACAACTCGCTTACGAATTGGCCAAGCGCAGCGAATTGATCCTGCTGGGCGTGGATGGTGACGCGGACCGAGTGGCCCGCGCCCGGGCTTTGCTGACCAAGGCGGGCGTCTACGGTTCGAGGATCACGCTGCGGCACGTGGATTCGCTCGAGCGCCTGCCGTGTCCGGATTCGTTCGCGAATCTGGTCGTGGCGGATGGTGCGTCGATCCCGGGCAGGCTGCCGGCCTCAGCCGCGCAGATCGTGTCGTGGCTGCAACCGGCGACCGGCGTGGCGATTCTCGGTCCGTGGCCCGCGGCGAGTTCCGCCGAGGCCCGGAATGGTATCGCCCAATGGCTCGGGGACGCGAAGTGCAACTGGGACCTCGTTGAATCGCCCGCGGGCCGATGGGTCCGTCTGCGACCGGAACTGCCGCCGGACACAGGTTCCTGGACGCACCAGTATGGAGACGCCGGCAACACCGCCAACAGCCAGGAAGGATTGCAGGGAGTCGCGGCTACGGACCGGCTCGACGTGCAATGGCTGGGCCGGCCGGGCGCGGATTTCGGGCTCGACCGCAACCCGCGGATGCCGGCTCCGCTGGCCGTGAACGGCCGCCTCTTCCACCAGGGGCTTAACCGACTTGTTGCCCTGGACTCCTACAACGGCGCGGTGCTGTGGTCGGCCGAGATCCCGGCCCTGCGCCGGGTCAACATGCCCCGGGATTGCGGCAACTGGTGCGCCGATGCCGAGCACGTGTACGTGGCCATCAAGAATCGCTGCTGGGTGATGGCGGCAGGGACAGGCGAATTGGTCCGGACACTCCCGTTGGCCGATCCGGTTTTGCAGGACTCTCACGAATGGGGCTATGTCGGACAAGCAGGCGGCCTCGTTTACGGAAGCAGTGTCCGGCGAGGCGCGGTCTACACCAACTTCTGGGGACACGCGAGCTGGTATGATGCGACGTCGGGCCTGGGCACGGAGAAGATCTGCAGCAACGACCTGTTTGCCAGGACGACCGGGGGCGCCGAGTTGAAATGGCATTATCGTGGCGGAGTGGTGATCAACTCGACCATCGGGATCGCCGGCGGCAAGGTGCTCTTCGTCGAGTGCCGCAATCCCGAAGTTGCCGCTTTGGCGACGAGCCGGGTCGGGTCGCCCAAGCTGTGGGAGGATCAACATCTCGTGGCGCTCGACGCCCGGACCGGGAAGACCGTCTGGGACCAACCGGTCGATACGGCCGATGGCATCGTGGTGTTCTTCCTGGTCGCCACCCGGGACCGCGTCTTCCTCATGGCTTCGGGTGCGGGCAAGTATCATTTGTACGCCTTTGCGGCGGAAAATGGAGAGAGCCTGTGGCAGGCAGGTCACGACTGGCCGAAGGACAACCACGGAGGCCACATGCAACACCCGGCGGTCGTTCGCGACACGGTGTTTCTCGAGCCCAGTGGCTACGACGCGGCCACCGGCAGACGGGTGACGCAAGGGGTCGGTCGCCACGGCGGCTGCGCGACCTACGCCGCCACGCTCCATGCGCTGGTCTATCGCGGCGATGGCGGGCACATTTCCATGTGGGACATCGAGCGCGGCTCGGTGACGGGTTGGCACAACTTGCGCCCGAGCTGCTGGCTCAGCACGGTGCCGGCCAATGGAATGGTGCTGTCGCCAGAAGGCGGGGGCGGGTGCAGTTGCGGCAATTGGCTGGAGACTTCGATCGGCTTCGCGCCGGCGCCCGGCCCCAAGACCAAGTAAGTCCTGCACGCTCATGGAAAGTCATTCGCCAAACGCAAACGCGCCGGGGTCGCAGGTGGCCGTGGGGCTTCGAGTTGTGCAGTCCACTCTGGCGGCGTTGGCGTTCCTCAGCCTGCTGAGCGCGTCGCCAGGAGGCCTACGGGCCGCAGACTGGCCGACTTACCGCCACGACAACCGGCGCAGCGGGATCACACGCGAGTCGGTGCCGCTCCCGCTGAAGCCGGCCTGGACTTACCGGTCGCCGACGCCACCCCAAACGGCCTGGAGCGGTCCGGCGAAGTGGGACGCCTATGCCAGTCTGCGCGGCCTGGAATCGATGCGGAATTTCGATCCCGCGTTCTTTGTGACCGCCGTTGGTGATTCGGTCTACTTTGGATCCTCGGTGGATGACGCCGTTCATTGTCTCGATGCGGGGAAGGGAACGCAGAGGTGGGCCTTCGGCGCCGACGGCCCGGTGCGCCTGCCCCCCTCGTGGCATGCCGGCAGGGTGTACTTTGGCTCGGACGACGGCCACGCCTACTGCCTGGATGCCGCCCGGGGCGAGCTGCAGTGGAAGTGGAAGCCTTCCGGCCAGGAAACGCTGCTGTGGCACAACGGGAAGCTGATCTCGCATTGGCCCTGTCGGACCGGCGTGTTGGTCCAGGACGACATTGCCTACTTCGGCGCATCCCTCTTGCCGTGGGAACAGTCGTACCTGTGTGCCGTCGATGCCCAAACCGGGGCCCGGGAAGGCCCGGGGAGGTACCAGGCCACGTTAGAACATCTCGCCATGCAGGGGGCGTTGTTGGCCACCGACACCCGTCTCTACCTGCCCCAAGGCCGTCAGCGGCCGGAAGTGTTCGAGCGGCCAACGGGACGTTCCCTCGGCGGATTCGGGGGATCCGGCCAGGGCGGGGTCTTCGCGATTGTGACTCGCACGGACGAGTTCGTGCACGGGCAGGGACAAAACCACGCTACCGGAGGCGAGCTCCGTGGATTCAATGCCAGCAGCCGTGACTACTTTGCGACCTTCCCCGGGGCGTCCCGCATCGTCGTCACGGAAGAGGTTGCCTACTTGAACACGGTCACGGAGCTGTCCGGGTTCGACCGCGCCCGTTACGTCGCGCTCGCCAGGCAGCAAGCGCAGCTTCAGGCCCGGCAGAAGTCGACGGAGGAACAACTCAAGAAGCTCCGGGGCCAGGGCGGCGGTCCGGAGAGTGACAAACTGAAAGAGGAACTCAATGCGATCCAAGCAGAGCTTGCGGCCATGGCGCCGAAGCTGGCCGCGTGCTTCCTCTGGAAAACCACCGTCGACCTTCCCCACGACCTGATTCTGGCGGGGACAACGTTGTTTGCCGGCGGTGAGAACCGAGTTGCCGCCTTCGACGCGGTTTCGGGCAAGGAACTCTGGTCGGCGCCGGTGACCGGCAAGGCGCATGGCCTGGCGGTCGCCCATGGACGCCTCCTCGTGAGCACGGATCGGGGGAGCATCCACTGCTTTCAGGCGTCCGCCAGCACTCCGTAGCCCTCCACCGGAGAACCCCCAAGGCAACCACCCGGGCGCCGGCTCCTCACCCGCATACACCCGGCATAAACTCCGGCGGCCAACTGCCGGCTGGCGCGGGTCAGAATGTCAATAATCAATGTTTGACCCGTGAACTCGTTGCTTTCGGTCCGTCTTCGGCAGCGGACTACTGCGTGAGTCCCACCCGATACAGGCGGCTCGCATGTTCGAGCCGCTGCGGATCTGTCCACTGGTGCGGGGTGCTCATGATTGTGAGATTCGTCAGGGTCATCCAGCCAGTGCCGGTCACCATCGCATCCCGAGATTCGATGCTGCACACGACTCCTCGGGGCCCCCAGATGTCCAGCCTCCCCGCTTCGGGTGTCTGAAGCCAGACGACCGGATCGGATTGCTGGATCGTCTGGCCGGAACCGACGGCGACGAAGGTTCCATCGCCAAACGCCACTTCCCGCGTGATGCTATAATCACCGGTCGGGCTGACCGTCCATCTCGTCCCGTTCGGGGAGTACTCCAACGAGCCTCCACCTCCGGTTAAAAAATGGCCGCTCCCGTAAGCGATTCTTGACGGTCGATGCAGTGTCACCTCGCCTCCTGCCACCCAGTTGCTGCCATCGGACGAAAGGAACACGTCATTGCGAATGTCAATCGAAACAAACAACCCCCTTCCGAAGCCCACAGTGTAAAGGCCTGTGTCCGATCCTGAGGGGCGCGAGAACCAGTGAGTGCCGTCGGCAGAGAGCAGGTTGATTCCCGGAGCGCTTTCCAGAAGGAACAGCCCGTTGCCGTTGGCGATGAACCAAGGGCTGAAAGGGGCTCCGGGCGACCGAGAAGCCCACGCGTGGCCATCGGCCGAAGCGAGCAGAGCGCCAGACTCGCCAGCGGTAACAAACACTCCTTTCTCATGGGTGACCGACAGCAACCTGCTGAGAACACCTGACGGTTGTGCTGCCCAATCCGTGCCGTCGGGCGAAGCCAGAATCAGGCCGCTGTCTCCCACGGCGACAAACGTTCCATTGCCGTAGGTCACGTCGTAGAGGGTGGCGTTCGTGCCGGAGTCCTGCGACGTCCAAGTCTCTCCCGTGACAGAAGTCAGAACGGTCCCGTTCGATCCAACGGCCACGAACAAGCCGCCACCGAAGGTCACGCCGTTGAGATCACCTGAAGCAGAGTGTCGGAGGTGCCATGTGTCGAGTGGGTGCCCCGAGGCACAGAGGCTGCACGAAACGAATGCCAGAGCAGGCCACGACAACTTGAGAAGGAGCGCTGTAATCTTCATGGTTTCCATCTGCTCGACGATGTCCGTTTCCTTCCCGCTGGGGTTTCTTGGGAAATCTAGCATCACACGTGCCACCTGTCATGGACGCACCGTCCTGCCCTTCAATGCCCGGACCACCTTCCCATGAATCGTCAGGAACAGGTAGGGACGCCCGGCCTCGGGCGTCCGACGGAGCCCCGGCGCAGGACTGCTGCGGTTGGACGCGCGGGGCCGCGCGTCACCACCGCGTCGTTCATGGGATGTTCGGTATGAAAAGGACCGACGCCGTGAACTTCGGCTCCCTCTGCGTGAATCTCACGCGAAATGCGCAATCCTCACGCAAGGCTGGAAGGAAAGGGTTCAACTGGTGCTTCGACTCGCAACGAATGAAACAACAACGACCGAACCGTAGCTCGCTCAGCACTAGGACCGACGGTCCTTCCGGGTGACCAGCCACTTCTGGAACTCCACAAGCAGCAATCCCACCAGGCCGGCGCCGAGGATGCGCAGCCACTCGTCCCAGCCAATCGGGGCGGTTTGGAAGATCGTGTTCAAGAAGGGCAAATACGTGAGCCCGGCTTGGAGGAGTAGCACGCCGAGAATGCCCAGCCACAGCCAGCCGTTGCGGAACAGGCCAAGGGACCAAATCGAATGGCGCAGCGAGCGGCAGTTGGCCAGGTAGAGGGCTTGAATCACGGCCACAGTGTTCAACGCCACCGTGCGAGCGGCCTCGATCCCGGCTCCCCGAGCCAGCTCCCATTCGAAGAGTCCGAAGGCGGCGACGAGGATGAGCAGGCCGACGAGCACCACCTGGGCCAGCATCCGGCCCGTAAGGATTGGGGCATTGGGGGCGCGGGGCGGGCGATGCATAATATCCCGTTCCTTCGGTTCCAGGGCGAGAAACAAGCCCAGCACGCCCCCGGTCGTCATGTTGATCCACAACACCTGCAGCGGAAGGATCGGCAAGGTCGCGCCCACCAATGCGGCCGCCAGGATCACCAGGCCCTGACCCAGATTGCTCGGCAGCGCCCAGGTGATGATCTTGGTCAGGTTGTCAAAGACGTTCCGGCCCTCCTCCACCGCCGCTCGAATGGACGCGAAGTTGTCGTCCGTGAGCACCATGTCGGAGGCTTCCTTGGCGACCTCGGTCCCGGTGATGCCCATGGCCACGCCGATGTTGGCCTGCTTCAACGCGGGGCCGTCGTTCACCCCATCCCCCGTCATGGCCACGACGTGCCCGCGCGCCTGCAAGGCTTCGACCAGACGCAGCTTCTGTTCTGGGCTGACCCGGGCGAACACCGAGACGTTTTGGGCGACCTCGATCAAGGACTCGTCTGCGAGCGCGGCGAGTTCTTTGCCCGTCAATGCGGGCGGGCGGTCCGGAGCTGGAAGTTCCCTGACGAGGCCCAACTGCCGCCCGATGGCCACCGCGGTGCCCGCGTGATCCCCGGTGATCATCTTGACCTGGATCCCCGCCCGGTGGCAGGCGGCCACCGCATCCATGGCTTCCGGGCGCGGTGGATCCATCATCCCCTGCAGGCCGAGGAAGGTGAAATGACCCGGCAGGTCGTGGACGCTGAGGCGTTGGGTGTCCCGAGGAACCTCCGCGCGGGCGAAGGCCAGCACACGCAAACCAGCGGAAGCCAGTCGAGCAACCTGTTCCTGCATTCGCCCACGGTCCAACGGCAGCGGCCGCCCCCCGGCGTCCAGAGCAGCCTTGCACCGGTCCAGCACGACCTCCACCGCGCCTTTCAGATAGACCAACTTCCCCCCCTGCTCGGCATCGTCGTGCAGCGTGGCCATGAACTGGTGCTGGGATTCAAACGGGATGGCGTCCACCCGCGGCCGGCGCGACTGGACGGCGGCCTCTTCCAGACCGGCCTTGCGCGCGGCGACGATCAACGCCACCTCGGTCGGATCGCCCTGAGCGTCCCAACGACCTTCCTTCTGCACCAGCGCGCTGTCGTTGCAGAGCAACCCCGCCAGCAAACACTCAATGACCCCGGGAGCGTCATCCGGCGTCCACCGCTTCCCCTCGAGCGTCAGGTCGCCCTCCGGCTCATAACCGTTGCCTCCGACCTCCAGAACACAGTCGCCGACGACCACCTGTTGCACGGTCATCTGGTTCTGCGTGAGCGTCCCGGTTTTGTCGGTGCAGATCACCGTGGTGCTGCCCAGCGTTTCCACGGCGGGCAGTTTCCGGATGATCGCGCGCCGGCGGGCCATGCGCGCCACGCCGATGGCGAGCGTGACGGTGACCGCCGCCGGCAAACCCTCCGGGATGGCGCCCACGGCCAACGCGATGGCCGAGGAGACGATTCCCTCGATCGGTTCGCCGCGCGCCCATCCCACGGCCAGGACCACGGCGGCCAAACCCAGGATCAGGACCAGGAGCTTGTGGCTGAACGCGGCCATCTTGCGGGTCAACGGGGTCTCCAGGCTGGGCGCGGCCGAGATCATCTCCGAAATACGTCCAATCTCGGTGTGGTCGCCCGTGGCGACCACCACCCCGCGACCCTGGCCGTAGGTCACCAACGTCGAGGCGTAGGCCATGTTGGCTCGATCCGCCAGGAGTGTTTCCGGGGCGAGCTGGGTCTCGGCGGTCTTTTCGACCGAAGTGGACTCTCCGGTGAGCGCCGCCTCCGCGACCTGCAGATCGCGGGTGGCCACGAGGCGCAAGTCCGCCGGGACCTTGTCGCCCGAAGCCAGCAATACCACGTCACCAGGAACAAGTTCCGTGGACGGAACGCGCACCGTCTTGCTCGCGCGCACCACAGTGGATTCCGTAACCAGGCTTTTCGCCAGCGCCTCGATGGCACGTTCGGCTTTGGCTTCCTGGAGGTATCCAATCCAGGCGTTGACGAGCACCACCGCCAGGATGACGGCCGCATCCACCAACCCGCCCATCCCGAACTTGATCGCGCCGGCCGCGAGCAGGATGTAGATGAGCGGATTGTGGAACTGGAGGAGGAAGCGCAGCCACGGGCTGCGGCCTTTCCGCGGCGTGAGTTGGTTGGGGCCGAACTCCGCCTGGCGATGATCCAAGGCGAACCGATCCAGGCCCGACTCACTGTTGGTCTCCAGCAACTGGAGCACCTCACCGGCCGGCAGTTGGTGCCAGTGGCGGCCCAGCAAGTTCTCCAACGCATCCGAGAGTTTCGTCGTAGTCATGGCACAGTCAGCGATTCCGGCAACACAAGAAGAACACGCTACGAATACACGGTCCCAAACAAAGGATCCAGGTGGACAAGCAGTTTCTCAATACGTTTCATCGGTCAATGATGTGATGCCGCGAGGAGTCCGATCAGGAGGGCCATCAGCAGCAGCCACAGCGCGCCGGCGACCGGCCAGGAGCGAAGGTGCGCCTCGAATCGAACGATCTCCCCGCCCGCGCGCCCAAGGAGCATAGACCATCGTGACGCTTCTGGCCCGGACGACTCGTCGTGGCCGGGTTCATCTTCGCCGCGCGAACGGGCCTCGATCGGCGCGACGAACTGCCAGCGTGCCAGCAGTCGCTCGAGCGGCACCCCCAGGTCGCCGGCCGGCAGCCAGCGGCTCAGGTCACGTGGGAACCAGCGCCGCAGCCAGGC
>CAYSPU010000005.1:0-12174 GCA_964432995.1 uncultured Verrucomicrobiota bacterium | reverse complement strand
GCGCCTAGCGCGGCGAGTGCGCCGCCGAGCAACAACGGCCAGAGCGCATCCCACAGCTTGTCCGGCGAGAGTTTCCGAGGCAGCACCTCCAGCGTGCCGGGCAACAGCCACACGCCCACGAGCGTCGCCCCGACCAACAGCATCCACGGTGCCCGCAAGCCGCGCCGGGCTTCTTCGGCCGCATGGCCCGGCGGCGGCCAGCTCAACCACAGGAAACGCGCCATCTTGAGTGTCGTGCCTGCGGCAGCCAGGGGCAGCAGCAGGCCCAGCGCGAGAGCCCAACCCGCGGGCAGGAAACCCACATTCGCCTTCAATGCCGTCTTCGCCAGCGCGCCGCTGGTGAACGGCGCTCCGGCCAACGCCAGCGCCGGCAGCAGCAATCCCACCCGCACCTCGATCTGCTGCCATCTCGTCCGGGCCGCGTGGGCCGGGCCGATCCCCAGGAAGAGGGCGCCCTTCGCCAGCGCGTGGTGGGTGGCGTAAATCAGCACCGCCGTCTGCATCGCCGGCCAAGTCTCGGGTCGCACCGCCCCGATGCCCAGGCCGGTCATGATGATGCCCATCTGGCTGATGCTCGAATAGGCCAGCACGGTCTTGGCATTCGTCTGCGCAACCCCGACGAGGGTTCCGAGAAATGCCGCACCCAGTCCCGCGCTGATGAACGTGTAGCCGCACCCGGGCATGGTGGCATCCCCGAGCGGCAGAAATCGGATCCAGCCCAACAAGCCCGCCTTGATCATGGCCCCGCTCAAGACCGCGCTGGCCGGCACGGGCGCTGCCGGATGCGCCAGCGGCAGCCAGAAATGCAGTGTCAACGCACCCGCCTTGATGCCAAAACCAACCAGGAGCAACAGCAGCGCCGGCCGGCTGAACAGGCCGCGGTGCAGCTCGGCGATTTGCGTCGTGCCGCCGGCGACCACCAGGAAAACCAGCCCACTGAGAATCAAGACCTCGCCCAACATCGCCAGCGCGAGATAGACTCGCCCGGCCCGTTCTGCCTCGGCGTCGCCCCGATGAAAGACCAATCCCGCCGAAGCCAGGCCCATCAATGCGAAGGCGGTATAGAACGTCGGAACGTCGCCCGCGAGAATGAGAGTGAAGTTGCCGGCCATGGCCAGCAGGAAGAGAAGGTGGAAGCGCGCGGGATTGGCGTCTTTCGCGAGATAGCCGCGTGCATACCACCCGGACACCAGCCACAGGACGCTGGTGAATCCGAGAAAGACGCGCCCCACCGCGTCGAGTTCCAGCACGGTGTGTTGCCCGAGCCACGGCAGGCTGGCCTTCGCGCCGGCCGACCCCACCAGCACCACCAGCAGCGCCGGCACCGCCGCCACCGGCGCCGCGCGAGAAACAACCTGGCGCCAGGACCGTACCGCCAGGAGCAACGACACCGCCAAGGGCGCGCCCGCAGCCAGCACAACGAGCAATGCCGAAAACTGGTTCATGGCCCGTACTCACGCCCGGCGATCAGTTTCACCCACGCCAGCGGGCTGAACGACGATTCCGCGAACACGCCCGCCCAGACGACCAGCGCCGCCGTGACCAGCGGCGCGGCCAGCAGCATCCAGTGCGTCTCCAGCCTGCCCAAGCGGTGCTCGTGCGGCCAGTTCGGCGGCGGGTCGAGAAACCAGGCGCGGTAGAGGATAGGCAGGAAGTAAGCCGCGTTCAACAGGCTGCTCAGGGCCAGCACCAACGCCACCCACTCATCGCCCGCCGTGATCGCGCCTTTTTTCAGATACCATTTGCTGATGTAGCCCGCCAGCGGTGGCACCCCGATCATGCCCAGCGCCGCGACCGTGAAGGCCGCGGTGGTCAGCGGCATGCGCCGGCCCACGCCGTTCATTTCGCTGACACGATGAATGCCGAGCGTTTCGGCGTAGTTCCCGGCTCCGAAGAACAGCGTGATCTTCATGATGCCCTGATGGACGAGATGCACCAACCCGCCCATCGTGGCCAACGGCCCCAGGATGGCCGTGCCCAGCACGATGTACGACACCTGGCTCACCGTGGAGTAGGCCAGCCGCTTCTTCAGTTCGTCCTGGAACAGCGCCAGCGCCGAGCCGTACACGATGGTCACGCCGGCCGCGATGGCCAGCGGTTGCAGGACGCCGAGGCTCGCGGCGTTCTCGACGCCATACACGTCGTACACAATGCGCACGATGCCGAACGCTCCCGCCTTTACCACGGCGACGGCGTGCAGCAGCGAACTCACCGGTGCAGGGGCGACCATCGCCTGCGGCAGCCAGCCGTGCAGTGGGACGATCGCCGCCTTGACCCCGATGCCGAGCAGGAACAGGACGAAGAGCACCTGGAGTTCGACGCGATGCGTCGCCAGGAGCGCCTGGATCACGCCGCGCTCCTTGAACATCACCGGCCCGGCGAGATGATGCAGCCAGACCACGGCCAGGAGCAGCACCGTCCCCCCGACCAGGGTGTACGTCAGGTACACCTTGCCGCCCCGCATCGCGTCGCGCGTGCCGCGATGCACCACCAGCGGATAGGTCGAAACGGTGAGTAGCTCGTAGAACACGAGGAAGGTCATCAGGTTCGCGGCCAGGGCAATGCCCGTAGTGGCCGTGACGCACAGGCTGAAGAAGCCAAAGAACCGGCTGCGATGCGGCGAGTCCTCCAGGTAGCCCACGGCGTACAGGGTGGTCCAGAACCACAGGAACGAGCTGAGCGTGACGAACAGCACCGAGTTGGCGTCCGCACCGAGTGCCAACGAGATGCCGGGTAGAAACTCGAAGGCCAGCGTATAGGTCTGTCCCTGGTAGATGCCCCACAGCAGCGCCGCCACCAGGATCAGCTTCAAACCTGCGCCCAGCAGATTGAGCCAGGTGCGCAGCCGGTGGCTTTCCTCCTTCAGGAAGAAGATCACCAGGCCCGTCAGGAACGAGCTCAGCAGAATCCCGAGGAGCACAAGCGCGTGGATGTTCATGGCCCCGCCCCTCCGAGGATCCCGGAAGCGCCCAGGCGCAGCAGTCCCACCGGCCAACTGGCGACCAGGCCCAACCCCACCGCCAGCACGGCCAGGACCAGCGCCGTCCATTCCATCACCGGCGGGATCGGATTCGGTGTCGCCGGTTCATCCACCTTTGTGAAGGCATGCGTCAGCACCCGAATCACGTAGGCGGCTGCCAACAGACTTCCCACCAGCATCACCACCATCCACCACCACTGGCCTTGCGCCAGGATCGCGCTCAACAGCATCCACTTGCCCGCAAAGCCACCGCTGGGCGGCAAGCCGACCAGGCTCAACCCGGCCAGGCCGAACGCAAACGCGGAGATCGGCAGGACGTGGGTGATGCCGTCCAGATCCTTGATGCGGTCATGGCCGGCCGCGCGGAGAATGTTGCCCGCGGTGAGAAACATGGCGGTCTTCGCGCAGGCGTGCGCGCCGAGAAAGATCAGCCCGCCGCTCCAAGCCAGGAAACCGCCGTCGCGCGAGGCCGCCAGCGGAAATAGCAGGAACAGGTAACCAAGCTGCGCGACCGTCGAGTAAGCGACCAGCAGCTTGAGACGCGGCTGGAACAGCGCGTTCACCGCGCCCCAGAGAATCGCCGCCGCACCCAACGCACCGAACGCCTGCGCCACCGCGGGCGTCAGCAAAGAAGGAAACGCCTCGAACCACAGCCGCAGCAGAATGTAGAACGGGCCTTTCACCACGAGCGCGGAGAGCAACGCGCTCACGGGCGCGGGCGCGCTGGCGTGCGCCGGCGGCAGCCAGAAGTGCATGGGAAACAGCGCGGCTTTGGCGGCCAGCCCACCCGTCATCAAGGCCAGCGCCACCCAGAGCGCCGGTCCGGCCTGCGTCTTGGTGGCGAGCGACGGGAGGTCCACCGTGGCGCACTGACCATACACGAGCGCCACGCCGAGCAGATAGAACAGCGAAGCGGACAGACTGACGAACAGGTAGCGCATCGCGGCCTTCAGGGCTTCGCGCTGGCCGGCGAGCGCCACCAGCGCGATGGCGGCGAAGCCGAGCAACTCCAGCGTGACGTAGAGATTGAAGATGTCGGCGGAGAGGAACAGCGCGTTCAACGCGGTCCACAGGAGAAGAAACAGCGGCCAGAAGTAGCGTTCGCGGTGAACTGCTTCGGCGTCGTGCTCCGCGAGAAAATACCGCCCTGAATAGAGCGCCACCGCGCTCGCGATGAGCGCCGCAATCCCCAGCATCAGCACCGACAAACCGTCGGCGCGCAGGTCAATGCCCAGCGGCGCGCTCCAGCCGCCCACGCGATGAATCTGCACGCCCCCCGCCCGGACTTCGCGGGTCAACACAGACAGGCCGGCGACCACAGCCCCGGCCGCAGCCAACGCTATCCAGCGTCCCCGTTTTGGAAACGCGAACGCCAGCGCTGCGGCTGCCAGCGGACCAAGAATCAGCAAGGCCATGGCCCAGGCCGCAGTCATCGGCGGTGTTCCTCCTTGGCGTCGGCCGCATCCTCGTTCGTGTCCGGATCGTCCTCCAGTTCCACCTGGTCCGTGGTCGCCTGCACCCGGTCCGCCAACGCCAGCGCCAGGCCGGTCGCGCAGACGGAGACCACGATGCCGGTGAGCACCATCGCCTGCGGCACGGGATCGGGAATTGCGCCCGGCGTTTGCGCTCCGAGGGCGATGAACACCAGGAACACGCCACTGCCCATGACGTTGAGGGCCATGATCCGCCGCAGCAAGTGCGACTGCACCAGCAGCGAGTAGAACCCGATGACGAAGAGCGCCGCGCCGGCGATCAGGTAGATTCGATGGTCGGTGTCAGGCATGGCACGACAGGATTCGGCGCAGCCCAGTTGGCGAACTCGGGCGACGCGCCGGGAGTTGCACCCGAACCTGTCCCCGGGGTATGTTCGGCCCGTGAATGCAAGTCAGGTCATTGCCGATTTGAAATCTCTTCCGCCGGAGGGGCGCCTTGAAGTCTATGGCTGGCTGCAGCAGGACGTGCTGCGCGACCTGTGGCGGCACGCGGATGCCGTGATGCACGACGCACCACGACTGGCGGAGGAAGACATCCTGGCCCTGCCCCGTGCTCGTTCTCCTCGACGCTAACGTCTGGCTCGCAGCCCTGGCTGGCGGCGGCTTCTGCCGGCGAGTTCTGGAAGCCGCGGCATCCACCTGCACCTTCGTGACCACGCCTCTGCTTCTCGACGAGGTGAGGGAGAAGCTGGAGCGCAAGTTCCATCGAACACCTGAGCAGGCGGAAGACCTGGTGAACCAGATCGCCGCGCGCTCCTGGCATCGTGAAGACGTCGCGTTTGAGCCGCTGGGCTTCGATGATCCGGACGACGAACCGATTCTCACCGCCAGCGCGGCGAACGCCTGCGACATCCTCGTGACCGGCGACAAGAAACTGCTGGCGCTCGATTCGTTCCGCGGCGTCGAGATCCTGGGCGTGCGCGCGTTTGCCGAGAAACTGAGACTACACATTGACTGAGCCTCAAGGACGTGAGCGTCCGCCGTTTCGGATTTCGGATGTCATTCCTCCTCCTCCGGCCTCCCACCGAGATAGAGCAGCCCCAGCGACAGTCCGATGGAAATCACCGCGGCGGACTCGATGACCAGGATCCAGGTGCCGCCGCTGCCCGCCGGATACTGCAGCAGCCCGCCCGTCAGCAATGTGGTCACTGCGGCGACCGCCACGAATACCAGCACGCCCCACCCCAGCCCGAACCGCAAAACACGTTCGCGTCGAAGGAATCGCCGCGCCAAACCGCCGAGCAGCACCAGCACGAGCGCGCCGCCGAGCAGCGCGCCGCCCTGAAACGCGCCCCCGGGCGCGAACGCGCCAATCCAGAGCAGGTAACCCCCGGCCAGCACCAGCACCGGCAGCAGCACGCGCAACAGCGACATCAACAGCGGACGGTCGCGCAGGTCGCCGGCGGGCCACTCGCCGCGGCGCAAGGACCACACGCCCACGACGGCCAGCAACAGCACGCCGACTTCCAGGAGCGTATCGTAGCCGCGGTAGTTCAACAGCACCGCCGTTACCGGATTCGTCACGCCGCTTTCCGGAAGCCGCGCCAGGGATTCCTCCGTGAGTCCGGCCGGCTGGGCGGGGAGAGAGAAAAGGGCCCAGCCCAACGCCGCCAGCAGCGCCAGGGAGAGAATCCCGATGCCGAGCCTGGGGATCATTGAGCCACCTCCCTAGATGAAGGAGTGCGCGGGGACACGGCCTGTTCGCGTCGCCGCATCCGGACCAGCGCGGACAAGATGAGCGCGCCCGTCAAACCCGAGCCGACCGCCGCCTCAGCGAGCGCGACGTCCGGGGCGCGCAGCCGCACCCAGGCCACGGCGATGAGCAGGCCCAGCGCGATGAACTTGACGACCGCCCGGAACAGGTCGCGATCATTCAGCGAGCGGAACGCCAGCACGCCGATGACGAGGACCAGAGTCCAGTCGAAGATCTGCAGCATCATGGCGACCTCCTGGTCCAGGGCTTCACTCCCCGCCGGCAGGCTTCGTTGCCAATCAGGAAACAGACGGTGGCGCTGGCCGCGAGGACCAGCAACCAGACCAGCCCCAGTTTGAAAACCTCCGGCCAGCCTTTGGCCTGGAGCATCAGCGCCAGGACCGCGAGGCCCAAGCCCACGTTGTCCGCCTTGGTCAGCGCGTGGAGCCGCGAGTAGAGATCGGGAAACCGCAGCAAGCCGACGGTGCCGGCGACGAAGAAGAACACTGCCGCCACGAGCAGCAGCCCGGTGAGAGCGTCGAGGAGGATCATGGCTGGCGATCCTCCTTCGATTCGTTTTCCGGCCAGCCGCGCAGCACGAACGCCACGCCGAGGACGGCCGCCAGCAAGGCGAACACCAGGGCGATGTCCAGCGCCCGGTCCAGCCCCAGTCCTTTGCCGAGCACCAGCACCAGCGCCACGCCGGTGCTGCCGAAGAGCAACGCCGCCAACAGGCTCTCCGCGCGCCCCGGTTGGCGGAAGACATGGCCCAACCCCAGGACGATGGTGAGCAGCAGGACGACGGCAATGCCGAGGTAGAAGGCGATCATGCCGACACCTCCGTTTCCCGTGTCCATTCCACTCCGAACAGCGCCGCCACGCGCCGCTCCAAGGCCCGCAGTTCCTCCTCCACCCGGGGCGAGGCGTCCAGGACGTGAATGCAGACCTTTGCTTCAGCGATGGACACCACAGCGGTGCCCGGCAGAAGGTTGATGGCGCCGCAGAAGAACAGCCGGGACGGCCCGGGGGGAAGGTGGAACGGATGGCACACGATGGCCGGCGCGAGCGGAAGTCGGGGCGACAAAGCCCGCCAAGCCACGTCCCAGCCGCCGCGGACAGACTCTCGGAGAAAGAAACCGGCAAAAGCCAGCGCTCCGCACGCAGACCAGCGCCAGGTCACCGCCGGCAGCAGTTTCACGCTGATCCACGCGGCGACCAGCACCGCCGGGCCGCCCACCACCCAGGACGCCCCGTCCAGGCCGTTCAGGCCGAGCCAGAGCAGCGCCATCCATCCGGCACGCACCAAGCATCGCCGGAGCCGGAAGGCGGCGGATGCCGCGGAAGCGGCGGGAGCGGCGGGAGCGGCGGGAGCGGTGGCCGTCATGTCGGGTCAGGATTCTGGCACCAGCGCCGCTACCAGCATGGACGCAATGAACATTGGTTGAGGCCAGCTTATTCGGGAAGCCCGCCGCTGAACAGAACCGTCTGCTCTTCACCCATCGGCCGGCACCGGAGGGCGCACGACCAGCACGGAAGAGGGGATTTCCTTCAGCAAGCGTTCGACCGTGGAGCCGAGCAAAACGTATTTGAGATTCGTCTGTCCCTTGGAGCCAAGAATCACCAGGTCGGCATTCACGCTGCGGCAGTACTCCGCGATGCCGTGCCCATGGGTCTTGCCCGGGCACACCGACACGATCGGGTTCGCCTCGGGCGACGCGGCGGCGAACTGGCGCAAGTTACCCTCAAGGATGGCGCGATAGCTCTTCTCAAAATCCCCCAGCGCGGGCAGTTCGGTCATGGAAGTCCAGACCCTCCACTCCGGTTGGAACACGTGGAGTAGATGCACCTCGGCACGGTCCTGGCCGGCCACGCGCCAGGCTTGCGCCACCACTTCGCGAGAGGCTTCCGAGAAGTCCACGCAGGCGACAATGCGGCGAAACGGCTGCGCGTGACTCGCTTTGACGAGCATGACTTTGGTGCCGGCCTTGCGCACGCACTTGGCAGCCAGCGTGCCCGCGCCGTTTGGCAGCAGCGAGTCACCCGTGACGCCCAGCACGAGCAAATCGGCCTCCCCGGAACGGCTTTCGGCCAGCAGCACGTCCAGCGGCACGCCCTGGATGACTTCGCGGCTGTGGCCCGGGGGTGCGTCCGCCTCGCCGGCCCAATCCGCCAGGAGGGCGATGGCGTCCTCCCGCATCCGCCCGCGCAACTCGTCCAGCGTGCGCTGCAGCGTTTCGTCGGTGGAGTTCAGGAACGGCGGGGGCATGACATGGATGATGCGGAGGGCGGCGTCATGCCGCCGTGCCAGGCGCACGGCTTGTTCGAGGGCGCAACGGGAACATTCCGAGAAATCCACCCCGACAAGGATCGCTTTGAGCTGATTCATGGGTACTTCGAGTTGGTTTCCACTGCTTTCAGAACCCAGCGTCAGGTTGCATGGCTTCGACCCGGACGCAAGTCGGCGATGACCGGCGGCACCCCGATGACCGGTGGCAGGCGGGGCGGCGACGGCAAACGGTGCGCCAGCGCGCGGCGGATCATGAAGAACTCACCCACGTTCTCCGGCGTCAACAGGCCGACGAACCGGCCGTCCTCGATCACCGCCATGGTCAGGCCGCGCTCGGCGCGCGCTTCAGCCAAAGCCTCGTCCAGCGATTGATCCGCCCGCAGGGTGACGAACTCGGAGCGCATCACGTCGCCGACCAGCGCGCGGTCGCCGCCCTCGCGCAGCGCTTGGAAAAGCGCGGCGTGGTCCAGAATCCCCACCACGCGCCCGCCGCTCACGACCGGGAAATCCGTCTGCGAACCGGCGAGCAGGAGTCTGGTGGCGTCCGCCAGCGAATCCTGCGGTGCGAGCGCCCGGAACTCGGTGAGCATGGCCTCGCGCACGCTGGCCCCGGCGAACGACGACTTCATCTGCGCGGCGGCGGCTTCCTGGGTCGCCCCGATCCAGACGAACAGCGCAATCAGGAGCAGCATCGGGTTGCCGAACAGACCGGCGAACCCGAAGAGCACGGCCATGCCTTTGCCGATGGCGGCAGCGATGTCCGTCGCGTGGGCGTGCTCCATCCGCATCGCGAGCAGCGAGCGCAACACGCGGCCGCCGTCCATCGGGAACGCGGGCAGCAGGTTGAACACAACCAGAAACACGTTCGCCACGAGCATTCGCTCAAGGAAACCGCCGCTCGTGACGCTCAGCTCCGACGGCAGTTGCCAGGAGCTGCGCAAGAACAGCCCGGCGAACAGGCCGCCCGCGATCACGACATTCACCGCGGGCCCGGCCAGGGCCACGATGAATTCCTGCCACGGCTTGTCCGGCATCCGCTCCAATCGCGCCAGTCCGCCGATGGGCAGCAAGGTGATGTCCCGCGTGGCGATGCCGTAACGGCGCGCGGCGAGGGCATGGCCGTATTCGTGCAGCAAAACGCATACGAAGAGGCCGGCGAAGAACAGAACGCCGCCGATGGCCGCGCCCGCGCTGCCGGCCGCGATGCCGTGGCTGAGGCCGATGAAGGCCAGCAGGAGCAGAAAGGTAATGTGGATGTAAACGTCAATGCCGAGCCAGCGCCCCAGGTGGAGCGACCAGCCCATGCCGGAGTTGGTCTTCGTGTTCATGGCCCCTCTCGTGGTAATGATGCTTCCGGATGGTTCAGGCCGCCCGCGCGGCGCGCGTTTTGGCCGCGGACGCGGAAGAGTTGCTTTTCAGCCGCCGCCACCGTTTCGCGGCGCGGCCCGCAATGCCCGCTCGCAGTTGCGCGAGTGCCTTGGTGAACGCGGCGCGAATCGTGTGGTCGCTGCTTTCGGCGAATAGGTCCGGCCCAGGAGTGACCAGGTGAAGATGCACCGTGAACGGCGGACTGGACTCCGACCGACATTCGAGCCGCACGTGGGCTTCGTCGATCCGGCGGGCCTCACCCAGCGCGAGGACTTGCTCCTCGACCCAGTGGTCCAGCGCGTCATGCGAGCGGAGGTTCAGGTGTTGGAGGTTGATTCTCATGGCGGTGGTCATGGTTTGTCTTTGTGGTGTGGGTCTCGTTCGGCTGCTTCAGCCCCAGCCGAATTCCTTCACGTCCATCTTCCAGTCGCTGCCATCCGTGACCCAGAGCTTGCGGCCATCCAGTTCGTAGCGCACTTGTTCGATGAATGGAGTTTCTCATCGTGTGTATGTGTTGGTTCACTCGTTGCGAGGCGTTGGATCATCACTCCTGCGAACGGCTGCCGAGCAACAACGGGAGCAAGTGCCACAGGAAGTACACCAGTGACGTGATGAACGCCGCCACGTACGTCCAAGCCGCCGCGTCGAGCACCTTCTTCACGCCCAGCGCTTCCTCGCCTGGCGCGATGTAGCCGAAGTTCGCGAGCACGGCCTTGGCCCGCCGCGACGCGTCGAACTCGACGGGCAGGGTCACCAGGTTGAACAGCATGATGACGCCCCAGCCCGAGGCCATGATGAGCGCGCCGGTCAGCGGCTGGATGATCCCAGCGAACAAACCCAGCAGCGGCAGCCAGAGGACGATCTGGCTGGCGAAGGTGGTGATCCCCACCGCCGCCATGCGCCAGTGCAATGGCTTGTAGGCCATCGCGTGCTGGATGGCGTGACCGCACTCGTGCGCCGCCACCCCCAGCGCCGCCGCCGTGCGCCCGTGAAAATTGTCCGGCGAGAGCACCAGCCGCTTGTGGAGGGGATCGTAATGATCGCC
This sequence comes from uncultured Verrucomicrobiota bacterium, assembly GCA_964432995.1. Lineage (GTDB taxonomy): Bacteria > Verrucomicrobiota > Verrucomicrobiia > Limisphaerales > JAHDYP01 > CAYSPU01. The sequence continues at coordinate 1,308 of CAYSPU010000005.1, read as the reverse complement.
CAGCATCCCTTCGCCCTCAGTGATCTCGACATCGTACAGGCCTTTGCGCCGGAGAATCGCCGCCGCCACCTCCGCGCCCGTCAAACCCGAGCGCACGGGCAGTTGGCTGTAGCGGCGGTAGACTGATTTCACCCGTGCCGCCGCCCAGAGGGACAGCGCCATCGTCGCAATAAACAGAATCCAGATCGTCATTCGTTTTCTGCTTTCAGTTTCAGTTTGCCGTCCGCCTCCGCTTCCCCCGAAGCGGAAGGCGCCCGGCGCTCACGGCGACACTCTGCAATCGGAGGCGGGAGCGGACTAATACGACGTTCCGAATGGACACTTCGGATAATCCGAAGCAACATGAGCGCGCGATGGAATGGCTCAATTTCCACCACCTGCGTTACTTCCATGCCGTGGCGAAGGAAGGCAGCCTCGCCCGCGCCGCCGCCAAGCTGCATGTTTCGCAACCCTCCATCTCCGAGCAGATCCGTGAACTGGAGGGCGCACTCGGAGAGAAACTCTTCCGCCGCGAGGGGCGCGGCAACAAGCTTACCGACGCCGGCCAAGTGGCGTTTGGCTACGCCGAGGAGATCTTCAGCCTGGGCGGCGAGCTGATCAACGCCGTCCGGCAGCGTCCCGGCGCGCGGACGCTGCGCTTCTACGTCGGCGTGGTGGATTCCTTTCCCAAGCTGGTGACGAACGACATTCTCGCGCCGGTCTTTGCGATGCCCCAAACCGTCCACGTGATCTGCCGTGAAGGCAAACTGGAGGACCTGCTCGCACAGCTCGCGGCGCACCGGTTGGACGTCGTTCTGTCCGACGAACCGGCGTCCAGCAGCACCAACTTCAAGACCTTCAATCATCCTCTGGGCGAAACCTCCACCACGTTTTGTGCGGAGAAGAGACTGGCGGTGAGACTCAAGCGGGGTTTTCCCAAGTCCCTGCACGACGCGCCGGCGTTGTTGCCGGCGGAGAACACCACCTTACGCCGGGCGCTGGAGAAATGGTTTCGTGATCAGAACATCGAACCGCGGGTCGTGGCCGAGTTCGAGGACCTGGCGTTGATGAAAGTGATGGCCGCGGAGGGACGCGGTTTCATCGCGGTGCCGACGGTGGCGCTCAAAGATGCTGTGGCGCATTACGGCTTCCAACCGATCGGCGAGGCCGCCTCATGCCGGATGCACTTCCACGCCATCACCGCCGAACGGCGCATCGCGCATCCGGCGGTGGCCTTGATCACACAGAAAGTGGCCGGGTGGCCCGCGCTCCAAGGCCCCGGCCAGCCGTGAACCTAGTCGACACGGGAGCCCCGGCGTAGCTCGCGCG
>CAYSPU010000004.1:0-51737 GCA_964432995.1 uncultured Verrucomicrobiota bacterium | reverse complement strand
CGGCAGGGCTCGACGTGTCTTTCTTCGTCAAAGCGCGGCCGCGGCCGCGGCGGCTTGGATGGTGCCGACCGTGATTCCGTCTTCAGCCTTGGGCGCTGGCGGTGCCGTGGCGCCGAGTGCCCGCGTGACGGTGGGAGTGATCGGGTTGGGGGCGATGGGTTCCGGTCACGTGCATCGGGTGGCGGGTGACCCGGCATTTCAAGTGTTGGGGGTGTGCGATGTCGACCGCGAGCGCCGCGAGAAGGGGAAAGGAGTGGTCGAGGGGCGGTATGGTGCGGCGCAGGCGGGTGGCACCTACCGGGGTTGCGCGGCCTACGTGGACTACCGCGAGTTGCTGGCGCGGGCGGATCTCGATGCGGTGGTCATTGCCACGCCGGATCATTGGCATGCCCTGCAGTCGGTGGACGCCGCCAAGGCCGGCAAGGATGTCTACTGCGAGAAACCGATCTCGATGACGATCGACGAAGGCCGCCGGGTGGTGGACACGGTGCGGCGCTACGGCCGCGTTTTCCAAACCGGCTCGCAATACCGGTCCATCCCCACCATCGGTCAGGTGTGCGAGTTCGTCCGGAAAGGCGGGCTGGGCAAAGTCCACCGGGTGTTCACGCTCATGAACAGCCTCGCGTTGTGGACGGCCGGCGAACGCTTCCGCCCCTTCGCGGCGGTGGTGAACGCGGAGAGCGCCGGGAAAGCGTATGTGCCGATGGATTTTGCGTTGCCGCCCGAGCCGGTGCCGGAGGGATTGGACTGGGAACTGTGGGTGGGACCGGCCCCGTGGCGGCCCTATAACCGCCTCTACCACACCAACCCCAGCCCCGGGGTGGTGCCGTGGTCGTTCGACGACGCCTTCGGGGTGACATCGCTCACGTGGCATTTGGCGCACTCGGCCGACGTGCTGCAATACGCGCTGGGCTTCGAGGAAAGCGGTCCGGTCGAGGTGCTGCATCCGGCCGCAAAGGAATTCCCGACGATGACCTGTCGCTACGCGAACGGGACGTTGCTGCATTTTGTGGATCATTGGGGAATGGTGGCAGAGGCGTATGGGGCGGTGCCGGCCGGGGCCCGGTTGGCGGGGAATTTCGGGGCGGTGTTTGTCGGGGAACGCGGCTGGGTGACCAGCATGACGACCGGCGGCCCCGTCGAAGCCGGCCCGGAAGAACTGCTTCGCGAAATCGGCCTGAAGACGCGCGAGGCCAGCCCCGGTGCGAACGACCATCACGCCCGGTGGCTCAATGGAATCCGCACCCGCCGGCCCCCGAGTGCGCACGAGGAGATCGGCCATCGCTCCGCCTCGCTGGGGCACCTCGCCAACATCGCCTTCTGGACCGGCCAATCGCTCCGTTGGGACCCGGCCCGGGAGGTCTTCCCGGAACCGGAAAGCGCCAACCGACTGCGCTCGCGAACCGCACGCGCGCCGTGGAGATTATGAGACGCCCGGTGAATCATCAGGCAGGGCGACCTCTCCGAGGGCGCCGCGAGGAGCAGTCGACGAAACAAGTGCATCCGGCGCGCCCAACCTGTCATCGGGGTAACCAACTGCGGCAGGTAGGGCCACGCGGCCCTGTGTGTACATTCGGTTGCGGGCAGCAGATGCGTGCTCCTGCGGACGCCCGAGGCCGGACGTCCCTGCCTCTTCGCGCCTCGTTGTTTCTGGGGCGGAGCTGTCTTCCCCGGAGTCTCCGGGCTCTCGCGCCCTCGTTCGTCCTCGCCGTCGCTGGTCTCCTGTGGCTGTCCGGCGTCCATGGCCTCGGCGCGACCGCTGCCGACGCCGCGCGGCTGGAGGCCGCTCGCTGGGACTACTTGGTGAAAGACCCCGGCGAGCGCTCGAAGATCGAGCAGGCCCTGCCTGAGCGCGCTCCGGCGCGGCCGCGTCGGCCGCGTTGCCTGCTGATCTACAACGGCAACGAGGGCTATGGCGGGCATCCCTCGAGCGCGCACGCCAGCCTGGCCTTCGCGCGAATGGGCGAGAAGACCGGGGCCTACGCCACCACCGTCGGCACCGATCCCGCCGTCTTCCGACCGGAATCGCTCCGGCAGTTCGACGCCGTGTTCTTCAACAACAACGTCGGCAATCTCTTTACAGACCCGAGCCTCCGCCAAAGCCTGATCGAGTTCATCGTCGCGGGCGGCGGCGTGCTCGGCGTCCACGGATCCTCGGTTGCGTTCACGCAGTGGCCCGGCGCCATCGAAGACTGGCCCGAGTTCGGCCTGGTCATTGGCGGGCGCGGCGCCAACCACCGCGAGAGCAACGAACACGTCTTTCTCAAGTTGGACGACCCCGGCCATCCGCTGGTCCGCTGCTTCGGAGGTCAAGGGTTCGACTTTCGCGACGAGTTCTTCCGCGTCCACGAACCGTATTCGCGGGACCGCCTGCGGGTCCTGCTGAGCTTCGATACGAACCGGACCGACATGAATCAGGGGCCGCCTCGCGGGGATTGCCTGCGGGCGGACAACGACTATGCCGTGGCCTGGGCGCGCGGCTATGGCCGGGGCCGGGCCTTCTATTGCACGATCGCCCACAATCCGTATGTGTTCTGGGATCGCCGGATGCTCGAGTTCTACCTGGCCGCGGTCCAGTTCGCCCTCGGCGATCTCGACGCGCCAACGACCCCCAGCAGCCGGTTGACGCCGGCCGTGCTGGCCCAGGAGAAGCTCGGCTGGCGGCTCGGGCTGCAGGCGGGATCGCCGGCGGGAGGCGATCTGTTGGCGGCGGCGCAGCGCGCGGCGGTGCTGGGCGTCAGTTATCTTGGGGTCGACGCTACACTGCCGGTCGGCGGCGGTCTGGCGAGGCCCTTGGACCCGGCGCTGACCGACGAGGAATTGAGCCGGGTCCGCATGTTGCTTGCCGGGGCGGGCGTGCGGCTTCTGACCTACACCGTGAGCCAGGCGCCGGCCGATGAACCGGGCTGGGGCCGGCTGTTTGCGTTTGCCCGGAAGCTGGGCGTGGAAGCGCTCGTCGCCGAGCCCGCGCTCGAACACCTGCCGCTGGTCGGAAGACTCGCTGACGAGTTTGACATGCGCGTGGCCATCCCGAGCGGAAACCGGGCCCAACGTGTCGCGTTCGCGGATCCCCGGCAATTGGCGAGGATCTTGAAAGAGGCCGGCCCGCGGCTCGGGGTCTGTGCCAATCTCGACGCCTGGCAGCACGCGGGCACGGATCCCGTCAGGGCGGTTCGGGCGCTGCCCAATCGTCTGGTCGCCGTCGAATGGCGCCGCTGGGACAGTCGGTATGACCGTGTGCTGCGGACCATCCGGCAACAGACGGTGCCTCCCGTCATGTTCGCCGGGGAGTTGCCCGAGAACGGGCCGAATGCCGGGAAGGCGGACGCGCTGGCCCTTGAGCCGTTCCAGCAATTGTGCGTCGAGTTGGCGAAATGAGTGCCCCATGACCACCATTGAGACCCCCGAGTTCCGTCAAGCCATCGAGGCCCTGAAGACGTATGCCGCCGGTTCCGGGCGCGCGACGCTGCTGCCGATCGACGAAGCGGTGCGCGCTGCCGCGGGGCAGCCGGCACGCCAGCCGGCACTCGAGCAGCGGCTCCTCGACGCCCTGCCCACCGCCGGATCGCGTGTGGCCAGGGAATACATCTGCCGCCAACTCGTCCTGATTGGCTCATCCGCGTGTGTGCCGGCGGTTTCGGCTCTGCTGGCCGACGCTGCCCTCGCGGATGCGGCGCGGGCGGTTCTCGAAGTCCTGCCCGGGGCCGCGGCGTCGGAGGCGTTGCGCGGCGGACTTCCCCGCCTGAGCGGAACGCAGCGGATCGGGGTTATCCACTCGATCGGGGCCCGCCGGGACACCACGAGTGTGCCCGCGCTGGCACGGTTGCTCCGCGATCGGGACGCCGGCGTGGCGACAGCGGCGGCAGCGGCCCTGGGATCGATTGGCTCGGCGAAGGCCGCACGCGCCCTGCGCACCCACCTGCGCCGAGCCCCCGACCCGACCCGCACGGCGGTGGCCGACGCGGTCTTGGTCTGCGTGGCGCATCTCGATGCCGAAGGACAGGCGGCCGAGGCCGAGCGACTCTGCCGGGCGCTTCGGGAGCAGGAGCTGCCGGACCACATTCGGGAGGCCGCCGCGCGGAGGGGTCGGGGTTGAGCCAGGAGGCGAAGCGCATCGTGGTTTTGCACGCTCGCCCCGCAGCATTCGGACCGCGGGTCTTCTTGACCCGCAGCAAAACGCACACACCCATGGCTGCGGCTCCAGCCGCCTCTGTCCCGCCGTCGCCGGACTACGGCCGGCCGGGGACGAGCCGCGGTCCGACGGAGCGCGACACGTCTGCCGTGCCGAAGCCTTGGCGTAGGCAGGTCACGGGTCGCAGCCGCGACGAGCGGGTGGGAGGTGATCGGAGGTTCGGATGCGCGTCCAGCGGGCGAGGCTGCTGCCCGCCGGGACGGCGGGCGGTCCGGAACCGCGGGCGGACCCGCGATCGCCCGCGAGCTGCGAATCGCCAAATGACCTTCCAGGCCCGGTTGGGGGCGGTGGGGGACACCGCAGGCACGTCGCACACGCTCCCCTTCGATGTTCGATGTTCAACGTTCAGTGTTCCACGTTCATGCTCCTTGTCCCGCATTCCGGGCACCTCATCCAGGCTCCACGGGCTCCTTCCCCACCGTTTGGATAGGATCCCGCCGCCGAGGCGGGATCTTCCCGGAGCCGACAGAACGCCCGGCTGCTGGGGCGAAAACCGCGCTCCGACGGGGGACGACCGAACCCCCGGCGCCACTTATGCGAGGATCCGGGTCCGCAATCCGGGCTGGTCGCGGGCGGAGTATTGTGTTAGCGGCTTGGCCATAGCGCGAGCATGAGCATGAACACACAACTTGGTTCACCTCTCTCCACGAACCGGAGCTCGGAGCGCGGAGCTCGGGGCTCGGGTTCCGGGCCGCAACCTACAGTTCGAAAACCGTGGACGGTCCCCATCGAGCATCCGGTAGGGCGACCTCTCCGAGGGCGCCGCGAGGAGCAGTCAACAAGGTGCGTGTTGTCGGCGCGCCCGGAGACCGGCTCGCGAGTTCTGCTCGGAGTCGCGCCCTGCCTTGCGAGATTGGTGGACAGGACGGACACGGGCTCTGCGGGAGGACGGCCCTTGACGAATCCGCCCACCTCTTTCGGGATGCTGCCTCGTACAAACGCGCGGGGGAGCCGTCCCCGCCCGCCGCGCGGTGCGGTTGGGCTGCCGCGCCCTGCCGGTGACTGGGGGACGTTCACCCGGAACTATCACTTGGCTGCACTCGTTCTGGCCGCACTGACCGTCGTGCGGGTGTCGGCGGCTGACGCGTTGCCTCGCATTTTCAACGGCAAGGATTTCGCCGGCTGGAAAGTGCCGGATCCGAATCCGCTGTGGAAGGTGGTGGACGGCGTGTTGGTGGGGGAGAACGACGAAGCGCTGAAAGGCGGCATGCTCTACACCGAGCGCGCGTACGGGGACGTGGTGGTCGAGGCCGAGGTGCGTTGGAGCGGGGAGATTGACAGCGGGATCATGGTGCGCAAGCCGGAGCTGCAGTTGCAGATCGGCGTGTCGCGGAGTCTGAAGAAGGACATGACCTGCTGCTTCTATACGGGGGGCGAGGAGCGCTATCCCGAGGCGGGCCGGGGCAAGGGGGTCGAGGGGCTCCTGCGGCCGGGCGACTGGAACACCATCCGCCTGCAGGCCAAGGGGGACACGTTCAGCGTCTGGCTGAATGGCCGGCAGGTGGTCGAATACGTCAACCCGAAATACGCCGCGGCGGCCCCGATCGGGCTCCAGGTGCATCCCGGGCTCAAGATGAAGGTCGAGTTCCGGAACATCCGGGCGAAGGCCCTCGACAATCCCGCAACCAAGCCATGAAATCCCTGACCGAACAGCTTTGGTTCGAGGTCCCGTCCCGGCGGGGCTTTGTGAACATCACTGACACCGTGGCCGAACTGGTGCGCAAGAGCGGCGTCCAGGAAGGCCTGTGCCTGGTGAACGCCATGCACATCACCGCGTCGGTGTTCATCAACGACAACGAGTCGGGGCTGCACCACGATTACGACGTTTGGCTCGAGCGACTCGCGCCGCATGCGCCCACGTCGCAGTATTGGCACAACCGCACCGGCGAGGACAACGCCGACGCCCATCTCAAACGCCAAGTCATGGGACGCGAAGTCGTCGTGGCCATCACCCGGGGGAAGCTGGATTTCGGTCCGTGGGAACAGATCTTCTACGGCGAGTTCGATGGCAACCGGAGGAAGCGGGTATTGGTGAAGATCATCGGAGAGTAGGCGCAGCCAAGCTGCAATCGTTACCGCGATGACGCTCGAGAACCCGGTCACCCTGGCCGACGATCACTGGAGTAGCCATGTCCGCATTCAAGCTGACCTCGTCCTCGATGGCCCGGATCGGTTCAAGCGGAGGATTTGGTTTGCGGCTCCCCGCGAGCTGGAGGTGGATCTAAGCCGACGCGGAGATCCTTGGCTGATTGCGCTGCTCCCCTTCGCCATGGCGCGAGGAGAGGCCCTTCGGATTTCGTTGCCTGTTGATGCCACACTGTTCGCCCATGCCGACGAACTGCAATCGCTCTGGACAAGATGGAATCCGGGACTTCTTCGGGTCGTTCCCCTTCATGCCGAGGCTACGGGACCTCCAAAGGCCCTGGCTCACCGCCGGTTTCTTTCCTTCTTCACCGGAGGTATCGACTCGTACTTTACCGCCCTACATCCTGAGCTGCCGTCCGAAGTCTGCGATCCAGCCACATTTGCCAAGAAGCATGAATTGGTCTACGTGGACTTCTCGCCAGAGCATCCTGCCTCTTCGTCTAAAGTGGATGCTGTCAGGCGCGCATCCGAGGCGATAGGCATACCCATCCAGATCCTTGCCTCCAACATCCAGCACCTTCGGTTGGCTCGCTTGCGTTGGGGAGAAGTGCTCCACGGTTTTGCCCTAGGGGCTATCGGCCAGCTATTGAGTCCGCGATACAGCCACGTGCTTATACCCTCCAGCCACTCTCCGCCCCACGACTTTCCGTGGGGTTCACACCCTGATTCTGATCCTCTGTTCTCTTCCGCATCCACGCAGGTTCTGCATCACAGCGGTGGACTGAGCCGGTTCGAGAAGACTCGCAGACTCAGCAACTCCCCTGGGGTGTTCGACTCCGTTCACGTATGTTTCACCGATGAGCAAAGCCGCAATTGCAGTCGGTGCGAGAAATGCCTCCGAACGATGGCGGCATTGGATTTGCTCGGATGCCTCCAAGCATCTGCTGCTTTCGACTGCTCGGACTACCATGTCGACCGGTTGCGTCGGCTCCAACTCAACACCAAGAGTGCCCTCAGCTTCTCCAGCGAGCTCCTCCAAGCAGCCCAAAACCTTGGCCGACAGGACATGGTCCTTGCGCTGCAGGATGGATTCGCGTGGAACGCCAAGAGACGGCGAGTTGTGGACGCCATCGGGCGCTTGGGTCGAATCCCTGGCATGGGCCCGATAGCGCGTTCGCTGCAACGCAAGGCCCGCCGCCGTCTGTGGATGCACGCCGCCAAGTAACCGCTTCGCTCAAAAGCGGTAGGTGAGCGAGGTCAAGATCTGCTCGCGGCCGAGGAAGCCGCCTTCGATGATGAACTCCACATGCCGGCCTAGACGCAGATTGGCCCCAACGATGATGTTCCAGGGGTCAACGGCTTTCTGGTCGACGGCGTAGTCCACCGGAATCGGAGGAAGGGGAAACGGGCCGGGAATGCTGAACTTGAGCGATCCGCGGAACTCCTGGGCGACGTCCTGATACATGGCGCCCACGTACGCGGAGCCCAGTTCCCCAAACCACCCGACGCGCGGCGTCAGCACATGGGCGTGGATGGCGGAATCCGCGATGTCCAGGTCGGTTTCGGTGTAGTTGTAGTCGATGCTGCCGAAGAGGTGTTTGTAGCCGTAGGCCAACGTGGCGCCGCCACCGTAGGTCGCGCCGTCATACTCGAGGGGGAAGGGAAAGCTGAGGTCGTAGCCGAGGGGGAGACCGAGCGCGGCGAGCGTCGATGCCGGGACGGTGGCCTGGGACTTGGATTGGCCGCTGGTGTAGCCGAGGACGCCGTAAACATTCAGCCAGGGCAGGATCCAGCAATCCAGGCGTCCGTCCATCGAGTAGGCCGTGCCCTCCGCCGACGACACCTGCAGTCCTTCCAGGGGGATTTCCATCGGTCCCTGAATGACGAGGTCGAGGCTCTTGATCTCGTAGTCCTGCCAGATATGCATGACGTGGAAACCGAGTCCGAAGGGGAGGGGCAATTCGTAACCGCGCTCGCGGGCGGCATCACCCAGGAGAGGGAGGAAGGAACTCCAGCTCTCGTTTTCCGACAGTGTATCGGTTTGGGCCTGGACGGGAGCGTGCGCCAGGAGGTTGATGGCGAGAGCGGAGGCAAGGACGAGCTTCAGGTTACGCAACATAGAGGGGCGGGGTTCGAGGTCGTGGTTTCTTGTTTTCAGGAAGGGAGAAGTGCGCCGACTGACGTCGGCGGCTGCGAGGTTCAAGGGGAGCTCTGGCATCCAACGGTTGGACGCGCATTGGAGCCATGAGCTGCGTAGCGCGGGCTTTCCAGCCGGCATGACGCCGACGGGAATGTCGGCGCTACGATTCATGGCGGGTGCCGCGGTCGCGTCGCGCGCGGACTGGAGGGGGCGCGAGGGGTGACACGGGGCGATGGCTGAGGTTGACGGCGGGTGCCGTGGCCGGTCCGGCGTCAGGCTAGCGGATGGCCGGCTTGCCGCTTTCCATGGCCTTGTAAGCATCCGGCGGTTTGGGCATGGACGCCGCCCCCGGAGCCGGGGCCTTGGTGGGTGCGATATCCGCTTTGCCTTGGAAGACGACGCCGTCGTCGACCACCAGTTTGGCGCCGCGCAGGTCGCCAGTGACTTCGGTGCGGGCCTTGACCTCGAGTCGCTCGCGGGCGGAGATGTTCCCCGTAATCTTGCCGCGAGCGACCACCGTCAACGCGGTGAGGTTGCCGCGGACGGTGGCGTTCTCCCCCAACTCCAGCGCGCCGTCGGTGGTCAGGTCGCCATCCAGGCGCCCATCGAAGAAGACGTCACCCGAGCATTTGAGGTTGCCGCGGATCTCGACGTCCGCGTTGAGGATGTTCTGCGAGGCGGTGGGCATATGCGTTCGTAGGAACCGGGACGGTTATCTTCGACTTGCGCGTCGGCGTCAAAGGCTTTGTAAAGCGGCACGGCGACCCGAGTTTCACGAATTGCCGCGAATTCAATCCTCGTCTGCGACCGCGAACGAGGGTCTTCTGCACCGGGAACGCTCCCCTCCGCGCCGATCGGCGCCCTCCGCGGTCTCTCCTGTCGGGCGCTGATCCGCGGTTCACCGGCCGCGCACGCGGATCAGGACCCCGCCATGCCGGGGCACCAGCGCGGAGAATTCGTCGCGGAACCGACCCAGGTCCTGCTGTCGCCACAAATCCCGGACGCGCACCCTGCCGCGCACCCCCACCGTGTCCCAGCGCGCCGTGACGCGGGTCGCGCTCTCATTCCGGTTGAAGAGGCCGACCGCCTTGCTGCCGTCCTCGAGGTCTTTCACCATCAGGAAGGTCTCGTCGGTCAAGGGAACCACCCGGGCGGACTGGCCAAGGGCATCCTGGTTGACCTCGATGACTTCCGGGTTGCAGAGGACGTTCAGGGTGAAGTCGTCGAGCCGGCTCATGTCGCCGCTGTAGAACAACGGCGAGGCCATGAGGCACCAGAGCGACATGAAGGCGTATTGCTCGCTCGGGGTGAGCGGGCAGGGCCGCGGTTCGCCCATGCCCGACGCGGCCCCCACGTAGCCGATCTGCAGATAGTCCGGATCGTTCCAACTGCCCGGGCGTGACCATTCCCGGTGTTTGGCGTTCTCGAGGGCAACCTCGAAGATCCGGTCGAGCTCGAACCCGAGGTCGCCAGCCGTGCGCCATGAGTGGCCGCCAACTGCCGCACCCCACTCCCAGACGTCGCCCATGCCGTATTGGCAGAGGTTCAACACGATGTCGCGATCCTGCTGCTTCAGAAGGTCGGCCATGACGCGATAGGGTTTCTGGAGCGTCTCCAGGCGGGTGTCGCCCTTGACGATGTCGCCGTAGGAACACCAATCGTATTTGAGCAGGTCGAAGCCCCAGGCGGCAAACTGGCGTGCGTCTTGAGCCTCGTGTTGATAGGCGCCCGCGAATCCCGCGCACGTGAACGGCCCCGGCGACGTGTAAATCCCCGCCTTCAGACCGTAGGCGTGAATGAAGTCGGTCAGCGCCTTCATATCGGGGAAATGGCGGTTGGGCACGACGTCGCCCCCGGCGTCGCGCAGGGGTCCGACGCGGAGCGGGTCGTCGTATTGCGGCGCGTTCATCCAGCAATCATCGATGCTGACGTACTGGTAGCCGACGTCCGCCATGCCGCTGTGCACCATGATGTCCGCCGCCTCGCGCATCATGCGGTCGGTAATCCGGTTGTAGTGCGCATACCAGTGGTTCCAGCCCATCGGCGGCGTCAGCGCCAGCGTGTCGCCACAAACCACCCGGAACAACCGGCGCGCCGTCCCCTGCCGATTGCCGGCCTTGAGCTGAACGCGGTAGGTGCCGCGCCGCGCGACGCTCCCCGTCAGGATCCCCTTTTCGGCGTCGAGCACCAGGCCGGCCGGCAAACCGGACGCCTCAAACCGCATCGGCCGCTCCCCCGTCGTCGGAATCCGATACACAAACGGTCTGCCCGGACGACAACCGTAGATTGTAGGACCGTTGATGCGCGGCTGGGGACCGGGCTTCGGGGTGAGAATCACCGCCTCTTCGCGCGGCGCCGGGACTGCCTTGGGCGCCGCGCCGCTGACAAGAAACCTGGCCTCCGCCCAATTCCCATGGTCGTAGCTGATGCCGTCGCCCCCGTCCTTGACCTGCAGCAGCAAGGTGCGGCGGCCGCGCAGATCCACATCCACCACCTTGGCGGCGTCACCGGGCTTCATGAGACCCGAGTCGAACACCTTCTGCCCATCGGCCACCACACGGAACGAGACGGTGGCGGGGCCGTTGGCGGCGTCGTCCACCCCCACCATGGCCTGAAAACGTTCCGTTCCGCCGGCGAGATCGATCCAGAGCGTGCTGGTGGCGTGCGTGCCGACGCCGAGCGCGAACTTCTGACCGCCGATGCTCAGCGGCAGCTCGCGGATCGAGCGGTTCACCTGGGGCCGGCCCCAGCCCTGCCGCATCGCCGACAGATCCAGGGTGTGCAACCAGTTGGTTTCGACCGCATGCAAGCTCCAGCCGGCGGCGGTGGACGCGAGGAACCACAGGGAGAGCCGGCGACGAAGGGAGGCGTGGCAGGTGTGAGTCATAGGTGCGGCGCAGACTATGGATGGGGAAACTCGCAACGGGCAAGGCCCTTTTCCCCAGTCGGCACGGGGACGCGCTCTCGAGTCGCAGTCAAGGGCGTGTGCGTTTTGCTGCGGGTCAAGAAGACCCGCGGTCCGGAAAGGCTGGCTGGCGTGCGGGTGTGGTTGGGTGATCGAAAGCCCGCCCGCGGTCAGCGCTGGGCTCCGGCCGGTTTGCCGGCCACTACGCGCAGCAACTCGCTCGTGATCTCATCCGCCGTGAGGATGCGCGCCCCGTGGTGCTCCTTCAGGAACTGCTCGGCGGCGTCGCGTCCGGAGACGGGAACCAGCGCCTTTCCCATGGGCCCGGTGACATCGGAGCCCATCACGAAGAGGACGTCGGCCACCGGCAGCCGCTTCTGCTGATAGTATTCCGTCACCCACGCGTCGCGGCACCCGGCCCCCAGCGGGCTGCGCCAATGCGCGAACAGGCAGCGTTCGCAGCAGAACCGTTCCTCCTTCCCTTCGGCATTCGTCAGGCCCGCGATCCAGCGGGGGTATTGGTCCACCAACATGCCGCACTTGCGGCAGCGCTCGCCCTCAGGACGGCAGCCTGCCGCCGTCAGCACCACGAACGCGAGGAGGAGTGTGCAGAGGATTCTCATCGAGTTCATGCTGCCGCCCGGATTCTGGCGCCGGGTGTTCGCCCGCTCTTGCGCAGCCTTTTGCTATCCGTGTTCATCGGTGTCCCTCCGTGGTTGAAGTGCATCTTCTGAGGTTCAGAGATTTCCGTAAACCGACACTCCACCCGATTCCAGCAAATAACGCACGACGGGAAACGCGCCGCACGCCAGGGCGCACAGCCAGGAAAACGCCGACCAACGGCCGAGGGTCCTCTGCATGGCCCGGACGGCCGCGGTGTCGTTGGCGGCGGCACGGTTTGCTTCGACCACGCCCAGCCCCATTCCGAATACACATCCCAGGAACATCGCGGAGAAGAGTGGCCAGCCAATGCCGCCTCCCTGAACGTGGAGCAGGCAGAACGGGCACAGATGGGTCGGCGCCCCCAGCGCGTGCGGGGCAACGACTCCCAGCACGGCCGGCAGCATCGCGATCGGGGCCAACGCCGACGCGCTGCCAGCGGCCCAGGCCGTTGCCCGGCCCGGCCATCGCGCGGCCGCCGTCGATGCCAACGCGGCGATCGCTGCGGCGGCAACCCCCAGGCCCCCCGCCCATACGGGCGGCAGCAGCAGCTTGGCGGCCCGCGCCTGGACTACCGCAGCATCCACCCACACCGAACAACACGACGCGATCACTTCGAAATCGAGCTGGCAGGCAAAGGCGAGGACCAACGCCAGATCGCCCATGGCCAGCGCTCCCACCGGGATCAGGCAGACGAACTTGCGGCGCGTCAACACGGGCGTCTCCAGCCTCAAGTCGAATCGGTGGAGAATCACCCAGAGCGCGCACGCCCCCGCGGCCAGGATGCTGGCCAGGAGACCGTGGAAACCGGTCGGCACGGAGGACAACACCCCGAAGGCGCACATCGCCCCGCGAATGCCGCCGACCAGGCGGTCCGCGACCAACGCCGCCAGGCCGAGCCCCAACACCTCCAGCAGCAACGCCACCTGCATCACCGAGGCCACGAGCTCCGCCCGCCGCTCGAGGACCAACTGCTGTTCGCTGGACAACCGGGGCCGCCATCGGCTGACGATCCGCAGCCCCAAGACGGCGCCCGCCACGCAGAGCAGCGTCGCCACGCCGGCTTGCGTCACCCGCGCCAGGATCCACAGGTTCAGGAAGTTCGTGCCCACGTGCCGGATCCTCAAGCCGCCGCCACGGTGGGGAGCTGCTCCCGGCCGGGCGAATGCTGCACCCTTTCCATGAACCGTTCGCGCAAGTTGCTGATAATGAACGAAACGTCGAACGTCGAACTTCCAACGTCCAACGTTGAACGAAAAGGACGTTCGACGTTCGATGTTCGACGTTCAGCGTTCGATGTTCGTTCCGGTTCATGGCCCCAACGCGCGTCCAAACTTTGGAGGTCCGGCCTCTCCATGAATCGGCGCGTCGGAGGTCGGCAAGTCGGCGAGTCGGCGTCGCTTCTCTCCAAGAATCCCCCTACCCATTCCGGGTTACCACTTCGCATGAAAGGTAGGGCGACCTCTCCGAGGGCGCCGGAGGCCGGCACGTCGGTGAATCGGCCCGCCGGCTCGTCAGCCGTCGTTCCGTCGTTCGGACCCGCCGCAGCTCCGGCAGTAGCGAGACCTGCTCGCGAGTCCTCCTCGGAGTCGCGCCATACCGGTTTTCCGGGTAGCCCTAGCGCCGGCATTCCTGTCGGCGTCATGCCGGCTGGAAAGCCGGCGCTACGCAGATCATGGACCCAAAGCGCATCGGGCGGTTGGATGTGGCGGCTTCCCATGAACCTCGTAGCCGCCGACGTGAGTCGGCGCCTGACTCTGTGCCGGTGAGTCAGCGCGGACTCACGTCCGCGACTACGGATCACGGGCACAAGGCATTCTGTCTCTGTGGAAACGCGGCGCTCCACCAACCGAAGCTTGGAGCTCGGAGCTTGAAGCCCAGGTTCATGGTCTCCAACGTCCAACGTCGAGCAACCGGACATTTCGGCCTTGGACGTTGAACGTTGGATGTTGGACGTTGAGCGTTGAGGGTTATCGTTCACCTTGACTCTGCTGTCCTATCAGTTCTCCGTCCTCGAGCCGCAGCACTCCATCCACGCGCGGATCCTCGGCCAATCGGCGGTCGTGCGTGGTCGCCAGCAGGGTGCGCCCCTCCCCTCGCAACTCGAGCAGGACCTCCAACAGGAGGCGCACGTTCCCGATGTCCAAGGCCGCGGTTGGTTCGTCCAGCATGAGGATCGGCGCGTCGGCCACCAGCGCCCGGATCAGCGCCCCCCGTTGCTGTTCCCCGGCGGACAACCGCTCGACTCTGGTTCGGGCGAACCCGGTCAGGCCGAAATGCTCCAGCAGCGCCCGGGCCCGTTGGCGTTCGGATTCGCTCGGGCCCCCCTTGGGCACGCATGGGAGAAAGACGTTCTCCTCGAGGCTCATGCCGGCGATCAGGGCGGACTCCTGGAACACCATGCCCACCAGGTCGCGGCGCACCAGCGCTCGATGATGGTCGCGCAGATGGGTGATGGACCGGCCGTCGAGATGCACCTCGCCGGCGGTGGGGGCGATCATCCCGGCCAACAACCCCAGCAACGTGGTCTTCCCGGAACCGCTCGGGCCGCTCACAATCCAGAACTGCCCCGCCGGGATGGCGAGACGGACATCGCGCAACGCCGTCTTTTCCGAGGGCCCGGAGACGTAGCGTTTGGTCAGGCCGATCGCCCGCACCATGATCGGATTGCCGGGCTTCATGTCACGCCTCGCAAGAGTCCATGCGGATCGCGAGTCGCCGTCCGCCAGGCCGGCACCAGGCTGGCCGCGACAAACGGAATCCCCACCAGGCACACCAACACCAACACCTGCGCCGCGTCCACCGCCGGGGCCAGGCGCAACGCCGGGTACATCGAACTCCACCCGAGCAACACCTCCGCCAGCCCCGGCGCCCGCGCGCCGAAGACGTAAGCATAGGCCGCCACGATGCCCGGCACCGCGCCGTAGACCGCGATGACGGCGTTCTCCCAGAAACGCGCGACCAGCACATCGCCGGTTCTCCAACCCATCGCCTTGAGCGCGCCGATCTCGCGGCGTTCCCCCGGCCCCACCCCCGTCAGCCGATCCCACGCCAGGATCAGAAACGCCACCAGCGCCGGCAGCAACATGGCGCCCAGCATCCCCCCCCGCGTGTCGAACGTCAGATCATACGTCCGCCTCATCAACTGGCGATCGACAATGCGCGCGCCCGGCATCAACTCCCCGATCTTGCGCGCGGCAACGACCGCTTCGTCGGGCGTGCTCAGGCGCACCGCGATGTCCGTCGCGTAGCCCGGCGGCACCTGCAGGAACTCGCGGGCGTCGGCCACGCTCATCAGAATGACGTCGGCCGTCCACAAGGCCACCTGGGACCGGAAGACGCCGACCAACTCGAGGCGTTGCTTCGACCGCCCGACCGGGATCGTTACCGCATCCCCGATTTCCAGCCCCAGGAAGACAGCCAGCGCCTCGCCCAGCACCACCTCGCCGGACGGGCCGGACCGCGGGAGTCTGCCCCGGTCGATGACCAGCGACAAATCGCGCTGCACCGAGGCCAGGTCGGTGTCCACGCCGACGACGGTGAAGTTGCCGGACATCGCCGGCACGAAAAAGTAGCCCCAGACGCGGGGTTCGACCGCGACGACCCCGGCGATCGATGCCATCGGGATCGCCTCCCGTTCGGGGATCAGGGCCGGCCGGCCGGCCGCCAACTGCTGGACCGTCAAATCAGGCAGCGCCGCCGCCGCCAGGCGATACTCGCGTCGCAGCGCCTCCGTGAGGAACAGCACCGACGAGAAGGCAACCGTGATCAAGGCCAATGCCCCGGCCAGGGTCAAGCTGCGCCATGCCCGTCGCCGGGCGCTGCCCAACGCGAAACGCATCAGTGCAAGCTGTCGTCTCATGGCTGTCGACGCGCACTGCCCCTGTGGGTGTTCGTGGGCGTTTCCAGCGGCGGCCCGATCGCCGCCCCAGCCGGATCGTGATCGAGAATCGCGGGACCGTCGGCAAACGGCGCCCCCGGCTCGGTTACCGACGGATGCCGCAGCCAGCGCGAAGAACTGGACAGAGCCAGATCGGCCGCGCCCAGCAGGCGAACAGCCGACTGAACCTGCGGGCTGCGGTCCGATTGCGCCTGCCGGCGGGCACGGGCGTCCGCCAGCATCCAGACCACGCCGACCGCCAGCAGAAGGATCGCCAGGCCGTGTCCCCACCCGGACAATTCACGCGACCTTCCCGGTCGACGCCAGCCGATCATGCCCGCAACGGCCGCGCGCTCAGCTCGAACGTCGGCAGGTCAGCAAGTTGGGTTGTCGGCGCACCGCAGCGTTCGGAGTTCTCCGGAGAACGACGATGTGCTTCGTGTGCCGGGTGCTCGTGGGCATGATCCGGATGGCCGAATCGAGCGATGGCGATGGCGACGGCCAGGCCGGCCAGGAGCGCCAGTGAGAGCTTGACCCGGTCATGGCTGTGGAACTGCAGCTCCGGCAGCAGACCGGCACAGGCGATGCACAGGAATGTCCCCGCGCAAAACGCCAGCGCCCCGCCCAGCCATTCCGGGTGCGCGTGCGCCCAGGATCCGGCGCCCAGATAGAACAGCAACGCCCCCAAGGGGGTGATCAACGCGAAGGCGAAGTTCATCAGGTGCCTGGAAGTCCGCTCCGCGCCACTGGCCGCCATCAGCGTGGTGATGGCCAGCGCGCCAAATGGCTTGTGGAGAATCACCGCCAAAGCCGTGCCCAAACCAAGCGCTCCGCCGTGCCCATGCACGCCCGACGCCACCGCTGCGGCCATGGCCAAGCCGTCGAAGATCGAATGCAGCGACAAGCCGAGCGCCACGCCCACCCAGGTCAGATTGCGCGCCGAACGTTCCGCCAGCGAGTGCGTATGCCCACACGGCTCCACCGGGCTGCCTTCGGCGACGTCGTGATGGTGGAAGGGCAGGAAGCGCTGGAGGAGGAACATGGCGAGGAAGCCCACCAGCAACCAGGCAGCGCCTTTCTGAACCGAGCCCAGTTCCTCGGCGGCGTGCGGCAGGAGGCCCAGAAAGGCCAGCCCGAGCATCAGACCGGCAACGAAGCTGACGGCGGCTTGCAGCCGGGTGTGTGTCAGACGGACCACGTTGGGCAAGGCCCCTCCGGTCAGTGCCGCCAGCAGCGCCAGAAGACAATAGATGAACAACAGGAGGGTGGGATGACCGGACAGTACGTTCATAGGGATTGCATGGGTGCCTGGCTACCGGGCAAGAACCTGGCGGGCGGACATAGTCAGTAACTCAGCGGCGCACGGAGACCGTGATCCAGGGTGAATCCCCCGCGCCCGCGGCCTACCCCCTCCCCCTCCGAGGGGGAGAGGGACAGGGTGAGAGGGTAAGAGGCATGGAAAGCCGCCACAGCCAACCGTCCGATGCGCTTTTGGGTCCATGAACTGCGTAGCGCCGGCTTTCCAGCCGGCATGACGCCGACAGGAATGTCGGCGCTACGGTTACCCCGAAAACTGGTAAGGCGCGACTCCGAGGAGGACTCGCGAGCAGGCTCCGAGGAGGACTCGCGAGCAGGCTCCGAGCAGGTCTCGCGAGCAGGTCTCGCTACTGCCGGAGCTGCGGCGGGTCCGAACGACGGAACGACGGCTGACGAGCCGGCGGGCCGATTCACCGACGTGCCGGCCTCCGGCGCCCTCGGAGAGGTCGCCCTACCTTTCATGCGAAGTGGTACCCCGGAATGGGTAGGGGGATTCATGAAAAGTCCCGGTGATGGTTCATGGGAAGACGCGCTTCACACTCATCGCGGGCTCGCGTCCGCTTCGAGGTCGCCCAGCGCGTACTGAATTCCGTCCAGATAGAACCGCAGGACGGCGCGGTCCTCAAACACGTTCTCCGCATGCCCGAGGCTGCAGTAGAAGACTCGTCCCTGACCGAACTTCTTGATCCAGGCCACGGCAAAGTCGCCATCCGTTCGTTTCACTCCATTCTTGATGCCGCCCGTGGTCGGGTCGGACAGGTCCAGGCTGACCAACACGCGGCGGTCGGCCCGGGTGTAGGGCGCTTTGAACTGGTAGATTTCGTCCCGGAGCTTGAAGCCTTTGCCCTCCCAGGCCTGGTTCAGGGTGTGGGTGGGCTCGTCGATCTTGAACGCCCAGGTGCCGCCCGCGTTCCACGGATGGCCGTCGAACAGGCCCCCGACCATCGCGGCGGCCTCAGGCCAGTCGTAGAAACAGTCCGTCGCCGCGTGGATTCCGACGAAGCCCTTGCCCTTGCGAACGAAGTCGAGCACGGCCTGTTTCGTGGCATCGTCCGGCATCTTCAACTGGGTGGTGTTGTTGAGGATGAGGGCGTCGTACTTGGCCAGGTTGTCCGCCTGGAGAGTGCGGTAATCGTCGCTGAAGT
Source organism: uncultured Verrucomicrobiota bacterium (assembly GCA_964432995.1). Taxonomy (GTDB): domain Bacteria; phylum Verrucomicrobiota; class Verrucomicrobiia; order Limisphaerales; family JAHDYP01; genus CAYSPU01. The sequence goes on along the minus strand of CAYSPU010000004.1, from coordinate 33,413 downwards.
CGGCCGTAAAGGCGCCGGTCTTGCGGCCCATCAGCTCGAGCGCCCGGTTGCCCCCTGCAATGCCCTCGCCGTGAAAGAAGCCTTCACACCGCCAAAAGACCAATACCCGCCGCGGCTGGCGCGGCTGGACGCGGGCGGCGGAGGGAACGGCGGCTTCGATCCGCTGGAGCACCGCCGGAGACAGCGTGGGCGGCGTCTTGCCGCCCGCCTGAGCGTGGAGGTTACCGGTGATCCCCTGCGCCCCCAGGAGGAGGAGGAGGATCCCGCCCGTCGTGCCAAATGCATGGGAAGTGTTCATCGTGGTGAAGTACTACCAGGAATAGGCCGGGTGATCAACCGTCGGGAACGTCGACGGCAAGCCCGGACATCGTGAATGTTCCGAAGAAGCCCCAGTGTCCAGCACCGGAGGCGCGTCCCGCGCGTGGAAGGAGGCAGCAACAGGCCGCCGACATCAGTCGGCGCGCGACGCTCTGCCGGAGAGTTAGCGCGGACTCACGTCCGCGGCTACAGATGATGGGCACAAGGCACGCGTCGCCTGAGGAATCCTCCGGCGAGAATTGACCCACGATAGTGGAACGTGCTGTGCTATTGCGATCTGCCCCCGCCTAGGCATCGAAGAAGCCCGAGTGCGAAACCGCATAGCAGGAGTACACATCCACCGTCCGGCACAGCAGTCCCAGGAGCCCACACGCCGGGCGAGCGCATCACATCCGCGTACCCATCCCATGGCCAGTCACCTCCGGGCTTTCCATGCCCTATGATCGCCTGGTCCTCGGCCCAATCGGGGCTGTTCGACGACGAGATGTAGTCTTCCGGGTACTGACCAGTCGTGCTGATCACCCAAGCCCACTCAGTGATCTGTCCCGAAGCCCACGTAAAAGTGCCTGTCCAAAGAGGTGTGCCAATCTCACCGACACTCTGGACCTCCATCAGTACATTCCCCTCGGCGTCGACTACCCTCGCGCTCATCGCCATCGGCCCTGAGTCTCCGGCGTTCGAGAACTCGGCGGTGGCCTCAATGTGGTGGGCGTTTTCCAGGGCGCCCGTCTTCACGGAGTTTTCACCCGCGATCTCGCTCCCTGTGTAGTGCATTAGCAGCGTTGCATTCAAGTTCATCACCGCCGCGCAGGCAGCGGCGATCACACCGAATCTGACAACCATTGACTTGCGTGAGTACGTTCGCATAGCTTCCTTTCTGAAACCAAGCTAGAGCATGGGTATCCGGTTTGACATCGGTTTAGCATGATGGGTGCCACGATTATCCCCGGAGCGCATAAGTGCTTGTCTATCAGATCTATTTGAGAGATTAGGGGCACCGCCCTGAGGTGTGCTCCTTGTCAGGCGCCTTGACAAGCAGGGCCATGAGGGAGTTCAGATTGGCTGTAACCGGCTCAGACCGAAGGCATTACCGGTTCATTGCCAGACTGTAAGATCGCCCGACAGCAGGCCGGAGGTGCCCCATCCCATTCTAGTAGACACCACGGCTCTCAGCAGTCGCTCCTGCAGACCGTGCACCTAATGACGCCGATTCAGCTGGTCGCAGCTGCAGTCCACGTTCGCCGCCAACGCCGCGCTCACGGCAGTGCCGAGTGTCTCCGGCATCTACCCGCATCTGGCGATGTTCAACGGGAGAAACGAGTACGGCACGGTAGCGGTGGTTCCCTGGGCGGATTGTCTCTGGGTAATCACCTACCCGCTCCACGAGCCGCCCGGCTTTTGGGTGCATCCCAGGTTGTCGGTGGGCGGACAGCACCGTCTGGCCGCTCCCGGAACCGGTTTCCCCATCGCTGAGCGGGCAACGGTGTTGCCCCGCCCACCGAGGGGGACTCGTGACCAACAACCTCCGGATTCACCGGTGCATTGCCCGGCCGACTTTTGCGCGTTGACACCCCGGATGGCAGTCCGTAGGTTTTGCCACCTGCTCAGGACCGGGCCGGCTGGCACGGGCGGGCCGGAGCCGAGCGCAACCAGAGAGGATGTGAGTTCAAGGTGACGGAAATCAGGCTGAGAAAAGGCGAGTCTGTGGAAAAGGCCCTGCGCCGGTTGAAGAAGAAGATCGACCGGGAGGGGACATTGAGGGAAGTCCGCAACCACAGGCACTATGAAAAGCCGAGCGAGAAGCGCCGCCGCAAGATGAAGATTGCGCGTTTTGCCGCGATGCTGAGCGCTCGGTATGCGGACCAGTAAGTAGGTTCGTTTTGAACGGCGTCGCCGGCCGGGTGTCCCTCCCACGAGGTCACCCGGCCTTTTGTTTATGGTATCGCTTTCCACCTGCTGGAATTCCCATCGGCATACCGACGGGCGCGAGATGCTGCGCGAGATTCGGGACCAGGGTTTCGAGTACGCCGAGCTGAGCCACGGCATCCGCATCAGCCTGCTGCCGGGGATCCTCGAAGCCGTCGCGGCCCGGGAGATGCGCATCTCCACGGTGCACAACTTCTGTCCGCTGCCGATCGGCGTGCAACACGCCAACCCGAACGTCTTCAAGTTCACCTCGCCGGAACCGCGCGAACGGGAGAACGCCGTCCGGCATACGCTCAAGACCTTCGAAACGGCCGAACGCGTCGGGGCGCGCCTGGTGGTGCTCCACCTGGGCGCCGTGGAGTTGAAGGATTACACGGAGCGCCTGACGGAAATGGTGGGGCAAGACCGTCGGGAGACGTCGAAGTACGAACGATTGTGCGCGGAGGTGATCGAGAAACGGGAGGCGCGCAAGGAGCGTCACCAGGAAGCCGCCTACGAGTGTCTGCGCCGGCTGGTGCCGGAGGCCGAGCGCCGCGGCCTGCTGCTCGGCATCGAGAACCGCGAGGCGCTGGAGGAGATCCCGTTCGAAACGGATTTCCCCCTCTTGTTCCGCGAATTCCCCGACGCGGTGGTGCGCTATTGGCACGACGTCGGCCACGCCCAGATCAAGGAGAACCTGGGGTTCATCGTGCACACCATGCACCTGGGCGCGATGGCCGACCGCCTGGCCGGGTTCCACATTCACGACGTCGAGTTCCCCGCTCGGGATCACCGGCCCCCCGGACGCGGGACCGTGGACTTCGCCGCCCTCCGCCGCTGGGTCAAACCCGAACACATCCGCGTGTTCGAGATGAGCCCGAGCGTCAAGGCGGAGGACCTCCGCGCCGGAGTGGAGTTCCTGCAGCGAGCCTGGGGTGCGGTGTGACGTCGGCCCGGAAAGTCTGGCAGGTGGGCTGGCGCCTCGTGGTTTGCGCCGTGCTCCTGCTCTGGATTTGCCACTCCATCTTCGCCTCGGAAGCCCAGGGCATCTGCGAGAACCGGGGGCTGGCCTGGGACACCCTGAGCCGCGCCGAACAGTGGCGCCTCGCCTGGACGACCGGTCCCTTGAACCTGTGGCGGACCCTGGTACTCATGGATCCCGGGACGCTGCTGTTGTCCCTGGGGTTCATGGGCATGACGTTGGCGCTGGGGGTGTGGCGCTGGCAGTTGGTCTTGCGCACCTACGGGCTGGCGTTGCCGTGGCCACGGGCGGCGGAGATCTCCCTGATCGCCCAGTTCTTCAACGCGTTTCTCCTGGGATCAACCGGGGGCGACGTCCTCAAGGCCTATTACGCCGCTCGCGAGACCCATCACAAGAAGACGGAAGCCATCGTGGCCGTCTTTGTGGACCGCTTGATCGGCTTGTTCTCGATGCTGTTGTTCGCGGCGATCATGATGCTGCTGAACCTGCCGTTCCTGCTCGGCCATCGCGAGTTGGCGGCGGCGGTGTGGGTGGCGCTGGGCATGCTGGCCATCTGCAGCGTGGTGCTCGGCTTGGCCTTCTGGGGCGGCCTTTCCCGTGCCTGGCCGCAGGCCCGACACTGGCTGCGGCGCTTGCCCAAGGGCGCGTGGCTCGAACAGTCGCTGGACGCCTGCCGGTCTTTCGGCAGCCACCGGGACGTCCTCATCCGTTCGATGCTCGTCTCCTTCCTGCTCAATCTCTTCTGCGTGCTGCAGGTCATGACCGTGGCCTGGGGCCTGGGCGTCGACACCCCCGCCTTGATCTGGTTTGTGGTGGTCCCGCTGATCATGTGCATCTCCGCGCTGCCCATCACCCCCAGCGGGCTCGGCCTGCGCGAGAACCTCTACGTCCTGACCCTCTCCGGCCCGGCACTGCTGGTGCCGAAGACCACCGCGCTTTCGGTCTCGCTTCTGGCCTATTTCGGTTTCCTCGCCTGGAGCCTGGTGGGCGGACTGGTCTACCTCGCTTTCAAGGAGAGGCATCATCTGGCGGAAGTGGCTGCCGAAGGGGCGAACGCGGCGAACACCGCATCGCCGTCTCCGGGCGGCGGCTGAACTCCCGTTCGCATCTTGCCGTTCCAGGGCACGACCCCAGGTGTTTCTGCCGGCCAAGAGCCATTCGTGTTCGTGTGCAGTCACTTTTCCGGCAGTGCAACCTTTTGTCGTATATACGACAAAAAGTTGCACCAGGGTCCTTGGGCCGCAGTGGCCTGAACTCGGCTCCGCCGGCGAGACGTCGGGCGGCCTCGCGCGCGGCCTGAGCCCGGAAATCACAGGCACTCAGCCATCGTGAGATTTCCGGGCTGGGGAGTCCCCGACCAACCACGCGTTGTCCATCGTCGGGAGCGGCGCGTCACCGCCCGCCACCGCACCAGCGGGAGAATCGGGATCGGGGCGCCTTGATTTTCATGGCTGACACGGGCGCGGCGGACAGGCTTCAATCCCAGCATGCGCATCCTGGCAACCGCGATTGTTCAGCGCCTCCAGTCCGCGGGCCACGAGGCCTTCTGGGTTGGCGGTTGCGTGCGCGACACCTTGCTCGGCAAGGAACCGAAGGACTACGACATCGCCACCTCGGCGCGGCCGGAGGAGGTCGAACGACTCTTCCGGCAGACGATCCCGGTCGGTCGCCAGTTCGGCGTCCTGTTGGTGGTCGAGAACGGGATCTCGTTCCAGGTGGCCACGTTCCGGCAGGAAGCCGACTACCGGGATGGTCGGCATCCGGAACAGGTGACGTTCGCCGGGGCCCGGGCCGACGCCCAGCGGCGCGACTTCACCATCAACGGCCTGTTCTTCGACCCGGTGGGACAAGCGCTGCACGACTGGGTAGGCGGCCGGGAGGACCTGGAGCAGCGCCGGATCCGCACCATCGGCCGGCCGGAGGAGCGCTTCGCCGAAGATCACCTGCGATTGCTGCGGGCCGTGCGCTTTGCCGCCCAGCTCGATTTCACCATCGAACCCGAGACGCTGGAGGCGGTCGGGCGCATGGCGAACCGCATCGTCTCCGTCTCGGCGGAGCGGATTCGGGAGGAACTGATCCGGTTGTTCGCGCCGCCGCACGCGGCTGCGGGCCTCGAATCGCTTCGCTCGAGCGGCCTGCTCCCGCGCGTGTTGCCCGAGGCGGTGCCGCTGCTGACCTGCGATCAATCCCCGGAGTACCACCCGGAAGGCACCGTCTACGAACACGTACGGCGCATGTTGTCGCTGCTGCCGGCCAACGCCGATCCGGGGCTTCCCTGGGCGGTGCTGCTGCACGACATCGCCAAGCCGGCGTCGGCGACCCGCGACCCGTCCTCCGGCGTCATCCACTTCTACGGACATGAGCGACTTGGCGCCGTCATGGCCGAGGAACTCCTCACCCGCCTCCGCTTTCCCCGCCGCCTGATCGACCAGGTCGTGGCCTGCGTCCGGCATCACATGCAGTTCAAGGACGTCCGGCGCATGCGTCGGGCGACCCTCCGGAAGATGCTGCTCCGCCCCACCTTCGCCCTCGAACTTGAGTTGCACCGTCTGGACTGCCTGGGCTCGCACGGCCTGCTCGATCACTACGAGTTCTTACAGCAGCAACAGCGGGAGTTCGACGCCCAACCGGCGCTGCGCCCGCCCCTGGTCAACGGCAACGACCTGCTGGCGCTCGGCTGGAAACCGGGCCCCGCGCTCGGGGAAGCCCTCTCCGAAATCCGTGATCTCCAATTGCAGGAAGAACTCCGGAGCCGGGACGAGGCTCTGGCTTGGGCGCGCCAACGCCAAGCGCGCGCCCAGGAACCGGGACGCGGAGACGCGGAAGAGCCCCCGCTTGCTGGTTTTGAACAGAAGGCCGCCAAGGACCGCAAAGACCAAACAGGGTTTCAGGATTGACGCGCCATCATGGGCGACGTCCGCGGCCGCGGGAGCGGCTGGCACGGTCATTCTCTTGCGGACATCCACGTCTGGCCCGGGGCGAGCGCCACGAGATGTTCGCAGACCAGGCCGGTTTGTCGCCAGCAAACCCGAAGCGACTGAGGCGTGTCGCCCGAGTTCTGGATCGCGAGTCGACCCGAGGCCGGCGAGCCTGCGACCTCGAGACGGTTGCCCCGGAGTGCCATGCCGCGGGCCCCCCTCGATTCCACCGTCCACGGTCCGAACCGGGTGGCGATCCGGTCGCTCCATTCGAGCGTCGGCACGTTCGCGAGGATGGAGAGCGAACGCCCGCGGTCCAAGTCGGCGCGTGCCACTTCGTGCACACGCTCCGCACGTTCTCCCATGCGGCGGCGCAGGGCCGCGGCGTCGGGTGCGACCACGAAGGCCGGGCTCTCGCCGGCGAGCAGTGTCGCGGCGGCGTCGGCCGAGGTCAGCGGCCACTTGGTTCCCAGGAAGAACTGCAGCGTCGCCGGGGAGTTCACGTGGCAGAGCGGGAACGCGCGCCCTACCTTCTGTTCGATGAGGCGGGCCAACTCCCGGACGCCGCGGGTCCGCTGGACCTGATCCTTGCCCAGGACCTGAACGTGATACTTGAAGCCGGCCAGGGCAAGTCCGAGCGCGGCGCCGGCAGCGATCCAGGGTCGGAGGCGCACGGGTTCCCAGCGGCCGAGCCACCGGGCCAGCTCCCGACCGACCAGCAAAGCCGCCGGGGGCACGAGCGGAAAGATCAGGTCGGCGCGCTGATGCGCCGCCAGGGAGAAGACGCTGAGGCCGCCGAGGATGCTGCAGGTCAGGAACCGTTCGCGTCGGCGTTCCTCGGGAACCGCCGCCGGCCGGCGGAACACGCGCCAGAGCGCCGTCACCAGGAGCAGACTCCAGGGAAGGAACCGCGAGAGCAGGTAGAGTGTCGGTTTGTAGAACTCGCGCAGGGGAACCTGCTGATCCCGGCCGCCCACGGCGTGCCCCACCAACTCGTCGTCGATCAGGGTTCTGACCAGCGGCGGGCCGACCTCGGCGTAGGCCAGTGCGAACCACGCGCCGGTGATTGCCAGGAACAGCAGGCATCCGATCGCGTGCGACCCGCGCAGCGGGGCCGGTAATCCGGTCCGGCGTTCCCAGACCGCGGCCAGCAATCCCAGCGATGCCAGCATCAAGCCCAACGGTCCTTTGGCCAGAGTCGAGACCGCCGCGGCGAGCCAGAACCAGGTCCAGCCGCGTCCGCGTTCCCAGGCGTGCAGCGCCAGCAGCAGGGCGACGAACACGGTGCATGCGAAGAGCCCGTCAATGCGCACCAGGCCCATCTGCTTGACGCCGACGGGCGACAACAGAAACGCGAAAGCGGCGAGGGTTCCGGCGAGTTCACCGAAATACCGTTGTCCGGCGGTGTAGAGCAGTCCGGCGGTGAGGAGGGTGGCGGCGGCGGCGGGCCACACCAGTGCCCACCAGGTTGGAGTCGGCGACGCGATGTTGCCCAGGGCGGCGAGCCACGCGTAGAGCGGGGGCTTCGAGGCCACTTCCCCATACAGACCGTACTGGCAGGTCCAATGCCCGTGCACCAGCACGTCGAGCACATGCGCCGCGACCCGTTCCTGGTGGTATTCGTCGGCCAGGTCCGGCGGTCCCGAGAGCCGCAGGACGCACAGGCCCACTGCGGTCAAAATGATGATGGGGAGCCAATGCCGGCTCACAAGGCCGAGCATGGCGGCCCTCACCGACTTTGTCGTCAACTTTGTCGACAGGGATGCTGAACGGGGTGCATCTCGACACTGCCTCCAATCCGCCTGCTCAGCCCTTTGGGGCGCGGGTCTTCTGACCCGCAGAGCCAATCCGGCGTGCGGTTGCGGTCCGGCTGCGGCTCACCCGCCTTCGCCAGGCTGCGGCGGGCCAGGGAAGGGCCACGGTCCGGGGGCAGTGTCCAGCAGCGCAGGCCCGTTCCGGGCGTGGAAGGAGGCAGTAACGCGGACGAACTCGGCACAGCCGCGTCGTCACGTCCCCCTCACCCATCCTCCGGACACCCTCTCCCCCAGCCCGCTGAGGGAGAGGGCGGGGTGAAAACCCGTCGAAGCCATTCGCACGTTGCGGCCGTGAACAGGACTGACTCGCCGACATGCCGACTTGCCGATCCGCCGTCCGTCGGCGCCCTCGGAGAGGTCGCCCTACCTTTCATGCGAAGTGGCACCCCCGGAATGGGCGGGGGACTCATGGGGGAGGGCAAGCTCACATCCGGTCAACGGACGTGGTGCTGCAGATGAATGCGCGGACTGACGTCCGCGGCTACGGAGTGAAGGGGGCAGGTCGGGCGGCGCTCGTCGCGTCAGGAGATCGCGTCGAAGTGTCCGAAGGGGTCTTCGAAGGCCTCCCGCAACAATCGCGCGATGGCGGCCGCCCGCGCGCCGTCCATGATCCGATGGTCGAACGTGGCGTTGATCCGCAGGACCTTGGCCACGACGACGGCGTCGCCTTCGGCGACGGGTTCGGTGTGGACCGGTCCCATCGCCAGTTGGATGGGGACGCGGCTGTAGGGGATGAGGGGAGCGAAGACGTCCTGCATGCCGTAGGCGGCCACGTTGCTGATCATGAGGCCGCCGAAGGGGTCGCGCGGCAGACCGGCCCACCGCAGGTCCAGATTCAGCGTGCAGACCAGGAAACTGACCAGGTTCAGGAATGGCGGCAGCAGAAGAAACGGCACGTGCCGAAACCGTCGGCGGATCCCTTCGAGCTCCGGGTCTTCGCGCCGCCGGATCTGCTTCACCCGGGCCCGGAACTCGTCCACCACCTGTTCGAGCGACTTCTCGTTGACGCGATAGAGTGTGACGCCGGACAAGTCGGGTTCGCCGGACTCGGGATCGGGCAGGTGGACCTGACAGAAGATGTTGATCTCGTCGCGGAGGTAGATGCGGTTGAAGCGGATGATGGCGTTGGCTTCGGGGATCCGCTCGAGGATTCCGGCCATGGCTTTGACCAGCAAGTGCAGCGTGGTGACCGGTTTCCGTTTCCCTCGCCGGAAGGCTCGCAGGTACTCGAGGGCCTTCTCCATCCGGATCACCATCGTGCTGTAGACGCTCGGATCGCCCACCGTCCGCCACGTGCCCAAAGCAATCCGGCGCATGGGTGATACCGGATGCTTCCTGTGCAGTCGAATGGCCATGGACCGGTCGGATCCCCTGCTTCTCCAGGGTTTCGCGCGAAGCCAGGCGCTGTCGCCCGAAGGGCCGGGCAGCCCTGCCATCTTCCCCTGACGGAAGAGGTGCCAACGCGCGCCCGGGCAATTCCTCGCCGGCTCCGCGGCATACCTTATCCCCGAGGTGTGTCACGCGGAAAGTCAAAAGGTCCCGCCGCGCGCAAAGCCGCGCTCGCCGGACGCCGTCTCCCCTTCGCCTGTCCCGCCCTTCGGGACGCGGCCCTGCGGGCGGACTCTCCACGCCGGGAGCGCGAAATGTCCGGGTCAGGCGCGGATTTGGGCGTGGGTCAGTGGTTTGACTCGGAACGTGGGGATTCGTAGGGTGCTCGCGTCACCGGACGTGAGCATCCTGTGTCCGAGCATCGATGAAACTGACCGACGCTCTGCCTGTGAACCCGACCGATCCCGTAACTCCCGGCATCTTTCGCCATCGATTCACCGTGCCCAGCGGCGCGATCGACGAGAACGGGCACGTGAACAATGTGGTTTACGTCCAGTGGATGCAGGACGTCGCGATCCGCCACTCCGAAACCACCGGCGGCAGCGCCGCCGTGCGCGCCGTGGGGTGCTCTTGGGTCGTCCGCACTCACCGCATCGAGTACCTCTCCCCCGCGTTTGCTGGCGATGTCATCGAGGCCACCACCTGGGTCGTGAACTTCCAGCGTGTCCGCTCTCTCCGCCGCTACCGTTTCGTGCGAATGTCCGACGCCAAACTCCTGGCCCGGGGCGAGACCGACTGGGTTTTCGTGAACGCCAGGACTGGTCGCCCTTGTGCCATCCCCGAAAGCGTCCGGACCCGCTTTGTGGTCGTCCCGGACTCCAAGACTTGAGCATCGCGTTGCACGCGGCCAGAAGCGCAGTCACCGTTCGCTGTCCTCGGGCCGCCACTCACGCAAGGATCCGGGCACCTCGAGTCAACTCGACAGGGGCCTGACGTGGTGATAGGAACATGCCCGAGGGAGAAGGCGACATGATGGATCGAATCACGACCGCGCTGGTTTGCGCCTTGGGAGGTGCGAACATCGGGATCGGCGCGGTCTCCGCCATCGCCCAGGACGGCTGGCAGCAACTGACCGCCGTTGGCGACGGGGCCCAGAGCCAGTTGGCGATCAGTCACTGGCCCAACGACAAGTATCCCCAGCTCGCCGAGCTGACGCCCAGGTCGAAGACCGTCATGCTCGAGGTGGACGGGCCGGGGGTGGTTACGCTGTTCCATGCCTCGAAGTATCACGGCGGCGACCAGGGTCAGTTGGTGATCCGCGTCTGGTACGACCATGAGGAGAAGCCGTCCATCGAAATGCCGTGGATGGATTTCCTCGGCGACGTCGAGGCCCGGACGGCGCATTACAGCACGGTCTACTTCTCCCATGTGAAGGAATCGCACAATTTCCGGTTGCCGATGCCCTTCCGGAAACACATCCGCATTGAGGTGGAGAACCCGACCGAGAACGGCTTCGGCGGCTACAGCGACATCCAGTGGGAGAAACTCAAGTCGCTGCCGAAGCGAACCGGGTATTTGCTGGTGGACTACCGTGTCGGGAGCGCCAGGATTCCGGAGAACACGATCGAGCTCTGCGACCTCCGCGGGCCGGGGGCGATCGTGGCGCATTGGCTGCAGGTTCAGGCCGACCAACCCGAGACCGTGACCAGCGACCTCATCTGTGAGGCCAACCAGGAGATCTACCTTGATGGCCGCGCCACGCCGCAGATGGAATACCTGGGTAGCGAGGATCTCTACGGCTTCTCGTGGGGCATGGGCGGCGGCATCCAATCCGACCACTACGCCGCGATCATCCGGATGGAGCGCTGGCGTTCGGGGGGACTCTTCACGATGCTGCGATGTCGCGGGGTGGATCGGCTCCGGTTCGATTCCTCGTGTCGCTGGGTCATGAACTACCAGCAGGAGTTCTTTTCCTCGCTGACCAAGAACCCGCGCCACCAAGCGACTCCGAAGAGATCATTCGAAATGCCCTACCGAAGCTGTGTGTACTACTACGGGAGGCGTCGATGATGAAGATCGAGAAGCGGTCAGGAATGGGGGCTTTGCCGTACTCCACGTCGCCGCGCCATGCGTCGTGCCCCCTCTCCATGAACTTTGGCCGCGGGACGTGCAACCTTTTGTCGCAGGTGCAACAAAAGGTTGCAGTGTCGGGTTCATGGCCCCCGGGCGCGTGCGGCGGCAAGTGGAGGCTCTCCATGCACCGCCCGTTTGAGGTAGGGACGCCCGGCCTCGGGCGTCCAAAGGTTTTCGTGGGCCAAACGCGGTGGCCTGGAAGCGCGGGACCGCGCGTCCCTGCCCGCCTGTTCCGGGGCGTAGTGCACGAATGGCTTCGGCGGGTGCTGGTGCTCACCGCCCGCCCTCTCCCATCCGATGGGAGAGGGTGCCCCCGCACTGCGGGGGTGAGCGTCTGGTCGGCACTCCGCACGCAAGCTGGATGGTTGCTGTGCGTGGGGGCGCTGGCGGCACTCTCGATGGCGGGCGAGGCCTTTGCCGCCTCGCCGCCAGTGGGCCGGGCGGAGGCAGGTTGGTTCGCGTTTGCACCGGGGCCGGACCCCTTCAGCAAGAGCCCGCTGGACTTGCGGTTCCTGAACGAGAAGTTCGCGGGCGAACACGGCTTCATCCAGGCGAAGGACGGACAGTTTGTTCATGGCACGACGGGCGTTCCGGTGCGGTTCTGGGGTGTGAACGGCCCGCCGCACGGTCTCGAGGGGGAGGAACTCAAGCGCTGCGCCCGGACATTGGCCAAGCGCGGGGTGAACCTGGTGCGCCTGCACGGGAGGATGTTCGATCGCGACGGCGAGCCCGACCCGGAAGCCGTGCGTCGGGCGCAGGCGGTCGTGGCGGCAATGAAGGCCGAAGGGATCTACGCCCACTTCTCGATCTACTTTCCGCTCTGGTTCTCGCCGCGGGCGGACCATCCCTGGCTCGAGGGGTATGACGGGAAGCAGCATCCATTCGCCGCGCTGTTCTTCCACGAACGGTTCCAGGAAAAGTACCGCTCCTGGTGGAAAGCGCTGCTCACCACTCCCGACCCGGCCACTGGCCGCACGCTGCTTGAAGAGCCGGCCGTCTTCGGTGTCGAACTTCAGAACGAAGACTCGTTCTTCTTCTGGACCTTTGCCGAGAACCGCCTCCCCGATGCCCAATGGCGGCGACTTGAGCGGCAGTTCGGGGACTGGCTGGTCCGACGATATGGTTCGCTCGATGCCGCGTTCGGGAAATGGAACGGGCAGAAAGTCAGACGGGACGCGCCCGCCGAAGGTCGCGTTGGGTTCCGCCCGCTCTGGAACATCTTCACCGAGAAATCGGCACGCGATCAGGATACCGCCGCGTTCCTGCTCGAGGTGCAGACCCGGTTTTACGCGGAGTCCATTCGCTTTCTGCGGCAGTTGGGCTTTCGCGGTTTGATCACGGCGAGCAACTGGTCGACGGCGAGTCCCGAGGTGTTGGGACCGCTCGAGAAGCTCAGCTACACAACCGGCGACTTTCTCGATCGACACGGCTATTTCGGCTGCAACCACAAGGGCCAGGACGCCGAATGGTCGATCCGGGCCGGCCACACGTTCCGCGACCGGAGCGCCCTGCGGTTCGACGCCGAGGACGCGTCGAAGCCCAAGCAGTTTGTGCATCCAGTCATGGACCCCGAGTACGACGGGCGGCCGTCGATGATCTCGGAGACGACCTTCAACCGGCCGAACCGGTATCGTTCCGAGGCGCCGCTGTATTATGCGGTTTACGGGGCGCTGCAAGGCGGGGACGCCGTGGTGCATTTCGCCCTCGATGGCGCGGGTTGGTCGGTGAAACCGGGCTTCTGGATGCAGCCCTGGACCCTGATGACGCCGGCGATGGCGGGGCAGTTCCCGGGGGCGGCGTTGGTCTATCGCCGCGGTCTCGTCAAGGCCGGCCAGGTGCTGGCCGAAGTGAACCTGAACCGCGGAGATCTGGTCCGGCTGCAGGGAACGCCCCTGCCCCAGGATGCCGCCTTCGACGAGCTTCGGCTGAAGGACGTTCCCGGCGGGAGCGCGGTGAAGCCCGGTCAGCGGCTCGATCCGCTCCTGCATTACGCCGGACGGGCCATGGTCCGGTTCACCGACCAGCCGGGATCGGTGTCCGCGCGCGACCTGCAGCCCTACGTGAATCGCGGCGCTCAGACGGTGAAGAGCACGACCGGGGAACTCGAGTTGGACTACGGGCGCGGCGTGCTCCGCTGCAACGCCCCGCAGTTCCAGGGGGCCAGCGGCAACTTGCAGGCTGCCGGGCGCATCGCTCTGGCCGATATCGAGATCGAGTCCGGCCTCGATCTTGGTCACATCGCAGCCGTGGCCTTGGACGAGCAACCGCTGTCGCGAGCGCGCCGGATCTTGCTGCAGGCCATGTCGGAAGAGAAGGGAACCGGGTTCCAGACCGAACCGACCTCGACGAACGCGCTGCGGATTGTGGCGATCGGCGCGAATCCGTGGCAGGTCAAGGCGATCGAGGGAACGGTGCGGCTGAAACGGCCGGATGCCGCCCAGTGCAAGGTGACCGCCCTGGACTTCAACGGATATCCGGCCGGGCGCCACGGCACGGCCCAGGAGATCCGGCTGCGGCCGGATGCGCTCTATTACTTGATCGAACGGTAGCCACTGCTGAGGCGAGCCCCGACCTCGGCGCGGCGTTGCGGCAAGGGTTGCAGTGCGCAGAAGCCCAAAGTAATCTGTTGCCATGGACGCGTTCGGCGACAGCTTCTGGAGTCGGCATCCCGGACTGGTCTGGTCCAACCCGACTGCCGGCGACTCGATCCGCATCCGGGCAGCGCTGCTCCGGCCGCGCTTCGGCCAACTCCTGGACATCGCGGTCCAGTTTGGCGTGGCGCGTCTCCGTCAGGAGTGGCAGGTCCTGCTTGCGGACGAAACCCCGGGCACCCAACGGGCAGGACCAAGTGTAGAGCGCATTCTTCGCAACGTGGCGATCGGTCTCTCTCATGCTCTCCCCCGAAGCTAGCCGCGTGTGGGAGTTCCTGTCGCGACAACCGGCGCTGGCGGGCTTCGTTCTCGTCGGCGGCACCGGCCTCGCGCTGCGCCTCCGGCATCGACGCAGCGACGATTTTGATTTGGCCTTCCCGGCGGAGCAGTTGCCACGCGGCCGAATCGAAGCGCTGGTCCGCATCGCGCCCGGGCAGGGCATTCGGCTGGCACTGAGCCAGGATGAGGCCGCGGCAAGCCAATTCCTGGAAGCCGGCCTGGAGTTGGGCGATTACCAGCAGAACTACCTTGCCAACGGCACCGTCAAAGTGTCGTTCTTCTCACCGGAACCGCCCTTCCGCCGAATCCTCGCCGGGCCGGCCGAAGACCGTGTTCGCATCGCGAGCCTCCCCGAGTTGTTCAAGACCAAGTGCCTGGTCTCCGCGCTACGCTCCAAGTCACGGGATTGGCTGGACCTCTACCTGCTGCTGCGCAACCACGGCTTCAGCATCCGCGACTACCACGCGGCGTTTGCGGAGGCGGGCGTTGACGCACAATGGGAGATCGGGATGAGTCGACTCTGCAGCGGCGTCCGACAGGCCGACGACGAAGGTTACGCACACCTCCTGCCCCGTTCTCCCACCCTCGAGGAGATGCGGGACTTCTTCGTCGCTCAACGCAACGTCCTCGAGATCTCGCTTGCCCGGGATCGATCGCGTGCCGGGCAGGAGTCTGCTCCTTCGTGACGGGGCCTGGGATCTTGGATCACACTTACCACCCGACTGGCGGCTCTTTACCCGCTGTTTACACACGGTCCTTCTGGTTCCGGTAGGGTTCTCCGGAATATGAAGAACTACCTCTGGCTTGCCCTGGTCCTCATCGTCACCGCCTCCGGTCTGACGGCCGCATCAGCCGAAGCGGGCACCGCATCGCGGCTCCCCGTGAGGGAAGTCACCGTGTTCAAAGATGGCCACGCCTACGTGGTGCACGAAGGCCAAATGCCCGTCAACGGGGATGGCGAGGTCGTCCTGGATCGCCTGCCGGCGGCGGTGATCGGCACCTTCTGGGCCTATTCGGCGGATCCCGAAACGAAGCTGGTTTCGGTGACGGCCCGGCGGCAGCGCACGGCGGTGCGGCGCACGGCCTTGACCTTGCGCGAACTGCTCGAGGCGAACGTCGGCGCCGAGGCGTCCGTCGCCGAGACCAACGGGTTGCGCTATCCGGCGACGATCGTCGGGTTCCCGGCTCGCAGTCCGGAGGAACTGGCGGCCACGAGTCCCAGTGACAGTCCCGAGAGGCTGGCGCAAAAGGGAAGCCTGGTGCTGCTGAAGACGGCCGACGGCGTCAAGGCGCTCGAAGTCGGGTGCATCCAGGATGTCACGTTCACAGAGTCGCCCGAGGCCAAGTCCGAGGCTGAGGAATTCCGGCCGTCGCTGGCGCTGAAGCTGGAGGGCGCGGCCGGCGGGGCGGCGGCCACCGCCAATGTGGGGCTGATGTATGTGCAGCGCGGGCTGCGCTGGATCCCGAGTTACCGGGTGGAGCTGGATGGACAAGGCCGCGCCCAAGTGAAACTGCAGGCGACCTTGTTGAACGAGCTTGTCGATCTCGAGGGCGCGACCGTCCACCTGGTCATTGGCGTTCCGAGCTTCTACTTCAAGGAGACGTTGGACCCGATGGCGTTGCAGGAGGCGGTGGCGCAACTCTCGTCGTACTTCCACAGCCGAGCGGCGCAGCCGGGGCGCCCGGGGCTTTTGACCAGCAACTTCTCCAACAGCCTCATGACGCAGCAGGTTGCCCGGATGGGCGACTATGCCGCGGAGGATGGAGGCGGAACGGGCGGCGGCGGGCCGGACTTGCCGGAAGGAACAAGGAATGAAGACCTTTTTGTGTTCACGCTGCGGAACATCACGCTCCGGAAGGGGGAGCGGATGATCCTGCCGGTGGCCGAGTATTCCGTGGGCTACGAGGACGTCTTTGTGCTGGATCTGCCGTTTGCGCCGCCGCCGGAGCTGGCGCGCAACCTGAATACGGACCAGCAGGCGGAGCTGGCCCGGTTGTTCGGCGGGCCGAAAGTGATGCACAAGGCGCGGCTGCAAAACCGGAGCGCTTACCCATTCACCACGGCGCCCGCGCTCGTGCTGCGCGAGGGCCGCGTGATTGCCCAGGGGTTGATGACCTACGCCGCCGTTGGCGCCAGCACCGACCTCGCCCTCACCACCGCCGTCGACATCCAGGTGAAGAAAGCCGACCGGGAGATCAAGCGCTCTCCCAACGTGCTGCACCACAATGGCGACAACTACCTGCGTGTGGACCTGAGCGGCACCATCCGACTCATCAACCGCCGGACCCAGGCGGTGCGCGTCGAAGTCGCCCGCCATGTTTTGGGGCATGTGGACACCGTCGACCATGACGGCCGCGCCACCATGAGCAACGTGTTCGAGAGCCGCGATCATTTGCCGGTCGGGGACTACGAGTTTCCCGGCCCTTGGTGGTATTGGTTCCACTGGCCGTATTGGTGGCACCAGGTCAACGGCGTGGGACGCATCGACTGGACCTGCAGCCTGGAGGCGGGCCAGGGCATCGAGCTGGGCTACGCGTGGCATTACTTCTGGCGATGAGGCTTCCCGTGAACCGAGGCTGCATCGGTCGGCTGGGGAACGCGGGTGTCTCGCCTGCTCCGCCCGGCGTCTCGCCGGGTGCGGCGGAGGTTCGCGATTCCTTCCGGCGGGACGCCGGAGGGAGCGCGCGGGACGCGTGCGCTCCCCTTCGTGTGAACCAGAGCTCGGAGTTTGGATCTCGCAGCTCGGATTGCCCAGGAAACAGCCCATGGAAATCCTCATGGAAAGGGAAAGCGCTGCGGCGCCGCTGTGAGTGAGGGGGGAGAGAACCATGCAGAGAGGTAACCCAGAAACCAGCCACGCAAGTTGCTGCGCACTTCTCCCTCAACAGGAAGCCAGCGATCCCTCATCCCGGCCTTCTCCCGTCCGACGGGAAAGGGTTGAGGTGAGGGCGAAGGCTGGCAGCCCTGAAATGCGCTTCACGCGCCTGGCCAAATGAAGGAATAATCGAACCATGCAGCGGAAACGGGTCTTGGTCGTTGAAGACGACGCCGCGATTCGGCGGGGGTTGGCGGATGCGTTGCAGTTCGCCGGCTACGAGGTGCTCGAGGCCGCCACCGGCACGGAAGGCCTGACCGCCGCAGCCCGGGCCACCTTCGACTTGCTGCTGTTGGACCTCGTCCTGCCCGGGCCCAGCGGCTTCGAAATCCTCCAGGCGGTTCATACCCATCGTCCCACGCTTCCGGTCATCGTTCTGACGGCCCGCGGCGACGAAAGCGACCGGGTGAAGGGGCTCCGTCTGGGCGCGGACGATTATGTGGTGAAGCCCTTCAGCGTGCGCGAGCTGCTCGCCCGCGTCGAGGCTGTCCTCCGGCGGTCGCCCGAGCGGCCGAACGATGTGCAGAAGATTCGGCTCGCCGGGGGAGTAGTTGACCTGGCGCGGTCGGAGGCGCGCTTCGAGGATGGGAGTCGGGTCGAACTCTCTTCCCGGGAAGTCGAACTGCTGCGGTATTTGGCGGTCAACCCGGGCCGCGCCATCTCGCGGGAGGAAATCCTGCAGCGCGTCTGGCGCCTGGACCCGAAGGGGCTGGAGACGCGGACGATTGACATGCACGTGGCCAATCTGCGGGAGAAACTGCGCGATCCCGCCGCGGACCCGCGCGTGCTCCTGACCGTTCGCGGCAAAGGCTACATGATCGCGGGTTCGGGGGCTGCATCATGAGCCGCCCGTGGCGAGTCTGGTGTGTGTTCGCGTTGTGCGCCGGCCTGCTTCTGGTTGCCATGGGCTGGGTCAGTCGCGCCGTGCTTCTGCTCGAGCGGGCGCAACAGGCCGCCAATCGGCGCGCCGACCTGGAGGAACGCGTGCGGCTCGCTCTCTGGCGAATGGACACCGCTTTGACCGCCATCCTCATCGAGGAAAGCGCCCAGCCAGGTTCGTCCTATGAAGGAGTGGGCTCGAAGGGTGCCGCCGCCAAAGGCACTGAGCCTCGACCGCCGTCGCCCGACCCCGTTCCGAACCCACCGACGACCTCGGGCGCGACCAACGTGCTGTTGCGCTTCCAGCTCGCGACGGACGG
Source organism: uncultured Verrucomicrobiota bacterium (assembly GCA_964432995.1). Lineage (GTDB taxonomy): Bacteria > Verrucomicrobiota > Verrucomicrobiia > Limisphaerales > JAHDYP01 > CAYSPU01. The sequence continues at coordinate 15,009 of CAYSPU010000004.1, read as the reverse complement.
CAGGCTCACGTCGCCTCAGAATGGGGGCGGAGACACCGATCGACTGACGGAGCTGCGTCGGATCCTGGATCAAGCGGTGACCCCGGCGGCCGGCAAGCCGTGGGCCTACGACAACCGCCGTCTCCTGGTTCAGGAAAGCGTGACCGCGGGGACCGTCGAACCGACGCCGTCCGTTCCCCCGACGCAGGCGGCGGTGCCCGGCCGTGACACCGACGATGCCCAGTGGCTGCGCAACACGCTGGAATTCGGCCAGCGCGTCAACCTCTCCCAGCAGGCCCAGCAGACCGCCGCTGACAACTTCAGTCTGAACGCCCAGCGTTTCGCGGTGACGGCGGAGGTCAACGGCACGGGAGGTGTGTTCCGTCCGATCTGGCTGGGCGACGACCTGTTCCTCGCGCGGAGCGCGCAGTCTCGGGGCGTGCCCGTGGTCCAGGGGGTCTGGCTGAATTGGAGCAACCTCCGCGCGTCCCTGCTCGCCTCGATTCGTGACCTCTTCGTTTCCGCGGAGCTGCTCCCGGTTCGCCGCTCGGCACCGAAGCCGCATGACCGCATGCTGGCCACTCTGCCCGTGCAACTGGTCCCCGCGGCTGCCTTGGCAACGCGGTCGGTTGGTTGGACGCCGCTGCGGGTCACTCTGGGACTGGCGTGGGCCTGCGTCCTGGTCGCGGTCCTCTCGGTCGCCGTGCTGCTGCATGGCACGGTCTCCTTGAGCGAACGCCGGGGCGCGTTTGTGTCTGCCGTGACGCACGAGATGCGCACGCCACTCACGACCTTCAAGATGTACTCCGAGATGCTGGCCGACGGCATGGTGCCCGATGTGGCTGCCCGCCAGCAGTATCTCTCGACCCTCTGTCGCGAGGCCAACCGACTCAGTCACCTTGTCGAGAACGTGCTCGCCTACGCGCGCCTCGAACGGGAGAACCGCCACCACCGCGCCGAGCGGATCGCGCTGGATCACTTGTTGGAGCGCGTGCGGCCGCGGTTGGCGGAGCGCGCCGCCCAGGCCGGCCTGCAGTTGGTCGAGGAGGCCGAGCCCAACGCCACCACCACCGTGGTGCAGGTCGATCCCGGCGCCGTGGAGCAGATCCTGTTCAACCTGGTGGACAACGCCTGCAAGTACGCCGGCGCCGCCAGTTTAAAGCCGACCATTCACCTCGAAGCGCTGTCGCCACAGAACGGTTACGCCGTGCTCCGCGTTCGCGACCACGGTCCGGGAATCGGCGCCGGCGTCAGGCGCCGGCTCTTCCAGCCTTTCAGCAAGTCCGCGGACGAGGCGGCTCGGAGCGCGCCCGGTGTCGGGCTCGGGCTGGCTCTATGCCGTCGGCTGAGCCGAAGCCTGGGCGGCGATCTGCGCCTTGACCCGACGGTGAAGGACGGGGCGTGTTTCGAGTTGAGGCTGCCAGGGGTGAGACGCTGAGGGGTCGGGAGGTTCAGCGGTTCACGGTTGAGGGGTTCGATTGTTCACTGTTCGATTGTTCGTCTGGGGACAGGGAACGCGGGGACGAACACTGAACATTCGAACAATCGAACGACGAACGTTGAACGCGGAGGAGGATTTGCGGTTGAGGGCGTGGAGATGCCCCCGCTCGAACTGGCGGACGGGCAACAGCGTTGCCCGCAGGAAGCGGCCGGACGGTGCTGGCCGCCCACAGTGTCGCAAGCGGCCCCGCGGCAATGGGGACAGTGCCTAGTTACGCCCGCCGGCTCTGCCACGTTTCTTGCCATTGGGCATGGCATGAACCATGGTCCGCGCATGAAGGCGCTGATTGCGATGGACTCGTTTGGGCGGTTGGTCTTGCCCAAGCGCATCCGCCAGTCCCTCAACACTCCGCGGACGGCTTTGTTCGAGGCCGAGATTGTGGGGAACCGACTGGAACTGAAGCTGGCGTCGCCGGAGTCCTGCCAGCTTCGCCAGCGCGGCAAGTTGCTGGTCGTCCCCAAACAGGGCGTGGCGACCGATGCCGTCCAGGCGGTGGAGCAAACCCGGAGAGACCGGCAATGATCGAGTTCTTCGACACGACCGCTTTGGTGGCGGCGCCCTCGGAGAGGTCGCCCTACCACTCACAGAGGCTCTCGACGTAGGCGCTCGAGCCGTCGCGGAGCCAGCCATCGAGCTGAGCGGGATCCTTGAGTTGCTGGCCGCGGGAGCGGGGGACGACCACGAAGCGGGCATCGATCTCCGGGAGGGCGGTCATGTCGACCCAGAGTTTCTCGAACTGGGTGACGGGGAAGATGTCTTCCTGACCGTGGCCCCAGCGTTTTTTCACGTCCTTGAGGGTGATGTAGGTGGGCATGCGGGCGGCGAGGGCGCGTGTGGCCTCGAGCACGCGGCTTTCGTTGCCGAGATCCTGGCGAGTGAGACCGAAGACCTGGAGGAGGCGGTCGATGCGGATCCAGCAGGTGTTGGAGTTGTAGTAGCTGAGGCGGAACTCGATTTCCTCGCGGGGGAGGGCGAGGCCCTCGACGAGGCGGACGCGGCCATCGACGCGGGCGAGGCCGCCGCCACGATCTTCCATGCGGCGGGTGATCATTTCGAAGGTGAGGCATGCCCCGCTCTCGAGGTGTTGTCCGAGGAGGAGCGGGTCGACGTCGGCGCCGAGGGTATCGATGTTGTGGAGGAGGAGGTGTTGGAGCTGCGGGCGTTCGCGGAGCAACCGGGCGAGGACGCCATTGCGGAGGAGGTTGGGGACCTCGAACCAGTGGCCGACGGGGTGGAGGCACTGGAGCGGGAGGTTGTCGGTGTAGTCGGATCCTTCGCCGCTGGAGCGGGCCCAGCGGATGAGGGCGGAGCGGAGGCTTTCGCGGACTTTCTGTTGTTGTTCGTCGAGGATTTGCTGGGGCATTTCCTCCCAGGCGAAGCGGAGGTCGCGTTCCATGGGGACGAGGCGGAGGCCGATGCTGCGTCCCGGGGAAAGGAGGAGCGGTCCTGGGTAATGATAGTTCTGTTGGCGTTGGAGGAAATCCGCGATGGGCTGGTGGGTGAGGTAGCTGGTGGTCAGGAGGTGAGGGATGGGGGTGCCGGCCTCGAGGCTGCGGCGTCGGCTCTTGGCCAGGTGGACTTCGGCGAACGTGCGGTGGAGGCCGCCGAGTCGGCAGAAGGGGTGGAGGGCTTTGACGACGCCGGCGCCCTGGGTCCAGCGGGAAGCGGCGCCGGCGGCGAGGGTGACGACGGCGATCCGGCCTTCGCGGAGAGCCTGGGAGCCGGAGGCCCTGAGGCGGCTGGCGTCGGGCGCGGCGGGGCCGGCCGGGCTGGGGCAGGTGAAGTCGAGGACATCGGAAGGGTGGACGTCTTCAATCGAGGCGTTGGGGGCGAGCCGGTTCTGGGCGAGGCCGATGCGGCCGTCGCGGACGTCGGCGCGGATCTGTTCGTGCTGGGTGCGGTCGAAGCCGTATTCGGCGAGGAGGTCGGCGAGTGATCGATCGTCGGCCGTGGTGGTGCGGGTGCGGGGGAGCATGACGTCGAAGAGACCCTGGACCACGCCGGCGAGTTCGGGACGGGTGCGGCAAGCGGCACCGAACTTGTCGAGTTCGGCGCGGCGGGAGACGGCGAGTTCATGTCGCTCGCGTCGCAAGAGGGGGGGGACGGTGAGGGTGTAGTAACCGGCGGGGAGGAGGGCTTCGGGGCCGGTGAGCAAATCGGCGAAGGTACCGCGTTCATTGATGGCGAAGTCATAGACAACGGGGTCCATGGCAAACGGGAGGGCGTGTTCGAGCTCGCGTTTGGCGGTCGACATGATGGTTTGGAGGCGCTGCTGCGCTTCGGCCTTGCGGCGGGGGGCGAAGATGAAGCCCATGCCGCCGCCGCTCATGCCGCCCAGCATCCAGAATCCCCAGAAGTCCGTTCCGAACGCGGCGCGGGCGCGGTCGATGAGTTGTTCGGTGTAGAAGTTGGAGGCCCAGGGGATGATGGTTTGGATGGGTTCTTGGAAGTTGCGGGTGGTGGCCTGGCCGATGGCGGGGACGTTGCCGTTTTTGAGGGCGTCGAGGATCTCGTCGAGGATGCCGAGGGCCTGCTGCCGGGCGCGCCATTCGGCGGCGCCGCGGAGGAGGTACTTCTCGGTGACCATTTCGAGGATGGGGCCGACGTTTTGGGCCATACCGCCGTGGACGAGGACGAGGCTCTGCTGGAGTTGGCGGCGGGTGTCGGGGGAAGCGTCGGTGTGGTCGAGGATGCGGTGGGCGGGGAGGAGGCGGCCGCGGCTGATGCCGAGTTCGGGGTCGCCGTGGGTGGCGGCGACGCCGGTGATGAGTTTCATGCCGGGCCAGACGCCGCCGCTATCCTGCCAGCCGCCGCCGGAGCCGCCGAGCCATTCGCCGAGGAGGGCGCGGGCGAGGACGAGGCGGCGTTCGTCTTCGGCGAGAGGGCCGGTGAGGGAGTGGGCCTGACCGGTGGCGCGCATGCAGGTGCTGATGAGGGCAGCCAGCAAGGTGGTGGAGACGGCGAGGCGCGAGCCTTTGGGGATGTGGTTGACGCAGGAGACGATTTCGAGGCCGCGGCCAGGGCCGCAGATGCGGGCGAGGAGTTCGGAGAGGCTTTGGCCGCTGCCTTCGATGCCGGGAGGGATGAGGCCGCTGGCGATGACTGCGGCCTTCAGGAGGCCGAGGTAGTCCATGGCGAAGTCGAACACTTCGGCCAGGGAATGAATGTCGGCGGTGGCGCCGAGGTCGACGCTGGTGAGCCGGAGGATGGGCTCGTCCACGACGCGCAGGTACGCCTCGACCGGCGGGCGGGGGGCGGCATCGCGTCCGAGGACGCCGAGGTCGATGGAGACATTGAGGACGCGGGCGCCTTCGGGGTAATCCATTCCGAGGAAGAAGATGTCGCTCCAGCCGCAGTGGCTGAGGTCCATGCGGACGGGGGTGCGTTCGCGGAGGATGGGGTAGGTGCCATCCGCGCCCGGGTGGGTGAGTTCGGGGCGGAGGCGGAGCGGTTGGTCGGCGGGGTGTCCCATGCGGAACATCCACTGGTTGCCGCGGACGCTGCGGACGCTGCGGCGGACTTGGTCGGCCAGAGTCTGGAAGGCGAGGCGGTGGTAGGCGGCGGCAAGGGCGCTGGAGAGGCCGTCGCTGGGGCCGGTGGCGGTTTGGATGGCCAGGAAGCTCTCGATGGCTTCCTCGAAGCGGCGGTGGAGGAGGTGGTCGTAACCCCGGAAGGGGATAAGGCCGGTGCCCGGCGGGGCGAGCCGGCCGTCCCGGGCGAGCAATGGCGGGAGGTGATAGCGGTGCAGCGCGTGCAGGAAGAAGAGGGCGCGCACGCGTTCATAGAGGTTATCGCTTTGGCGGCGGAAGGCGTCGAGGGCGGCGCACTCGGCGAGGAGGGTGTCCAGGGGCAGATCGCGGCAGGCGGATTCGAGGGGTTGGTCCCGGAGGGCGGGGTCGGGGCTGGTGATGAGCGCGACGAGTCCCTGGGGGTGGCCGGATCGGGGGCGACTTGGGGGAAGGTGAGTGTCCATCGGTATGGGGGTGTGAGGGCGAACGGTCGGCTGGTGGGAATCCGGCAGCCGACCGTGCCCCGGGGGTGGCGGGCTAACGTTCGCGGAGGGCCAGCAGTTCCACCAACTCAGACAGGATCTGATCCCGTTCGCGGCCTTCGAAGGCGACGGCGAGTTGAGCGATCCAGAGGCCGTATTTGGCGCCGATATCGTAGCGGCGTCCTTGGAGTTCGGCGGCGAGGTAGCGCTCGCGCCGGGCGAGTTCCGAGAGTGCACCGGACAGGAGGACTCCGCCGCGGGTGCCGGCTTGGGCGACGTGTTCGGCCAGAAGATCCATGACGAGCGGGGTGAGGACGTGCATGCCGAAGAAGCAGAGGTAGTGTCCGGAGCGCAGGCCGGGGACGATGAGCTTCTGTTCCGCTTCGGTGGGCGTGGGTTTCTCGAGGACGTTCTCGACGAGGTAGAGGCCCTGGCGTCCGGGGAGGCGGCGTCCGCCGATGGCGCCGTAGAAGGGGAGCTTGGCCTCATGGGTGGCCTGGACGGCGGAGACGGCGCAGTTCTCGGCGGAGGCGACTTCGACGAGTTGTTGGGCGCAGTTCTTGTCACCGCGGCTGACATAGAGGTGGTCGCTGACAAGGAGGAGGAAGGGGTCGCGTCCGGTGAACTGGCGGGCGCAGAAGACGGCGTGGCCGTAACCGAGGGCGGAGGATTGCTCCACGAATTGGACACGAGCAGCGAGAGGGGCGGCGGCTGTGGCGTAGGCGGTCTGGTCGCCGGGGCCGACGACGATGCAGATTTCCTCGACACCGGCGGCGCGCACTTCTTCGAGCAGGACCTGAAGGGCGCTCTTGGGCTGGCCGTCGCGGTCGACCAGGTTTTGCAGGGGGAGGGTGCGCTGGTTCTTTCCGGCGGCGGTGATGACAGCTTTCTTGATATCCACGGTTTGGCCCTTGGTTGGTGGCAGTTGGGTGAAAGACTACCCGGGGGCAGGCTCGCGTCAACGCTGGGAGCAGCGCTGGGAGCAGCGTTCGGATCGGTGCCGCCCGAACCCGCCGCCAGCTCCGGCGCTGCCGGGCGGGCGAGGAGGTACAAAGGAGAGGGCGGGACCCCGTGAAGGATCCCGCCCCGCAACGGTCCTAAAGCGTCAGACCGGATTAGTAGCGGGAACGCCCGCCGCCGCCGCCGCCGCCGTAGCGACGCGGGCCGCGATCACCGCCGCCGCCGCCGCCGCGCTCTTCGCGCGGACGGGCGATATTAACGGTCAACGATCGCCCGTGCAATTCCTTGCCGTGCATGGCCGCGATGGCCGCCTGGGCGCCGTCCTCGGATTCCATGGTGACGAAGCCGAAGCCGCGGGAGCGGCCGGTGGCTCGGTCCTGGATCAATTCAACGCTGGCGACCGTGCCGTGCGCAGCGAAGGCGTCCTGGAGGTCGTTCTCGGTGGTGCTGAAGGCAAGATTGCCAACAAACAGTTTCGTGTTCACTGATGACTTACTTTCTGGGCTAGACTGACCGACTCCTTGCTGGGGGTCCCCGAACCGCCGGGTTTCAAGACCATCACTGAACCACGTTCACCTGATGTCTAACCGATCCTCTGAGGAATGGGCATCTAACGGGGCGTTAAGGTGCCACCTTCCGGCTCGAATGCAAGACCTTTTTGGAGTCCCGGATCCTCGCCTCACTGGCGCTGGCGATTCGGTCGTCCCCGGGCGCAGCAAGCCCCGGTGCGGCTGCCCACCTGGCGATTCCGGGGATTGCCCTCAAGCCGTTGCTACTGGTTGCGTCACGCCGGGCGGATGAGTTAGATTGCCGCGCGCTCTGAGGGCGTTTCATCTATGCATCTTCCGATCGTCACCCGACTGGGTCTGGTCTTGTGTCTCACCGTTGTCGTCCGCGCAGCCGAGATCATTCCGTACGGCTCCGCGTGGCGCTACCAGATCGGGTACCAGGAGGCGTCGGACCCGATCGACGCGTGGCGGGAGGTGGGGTTCGACGACTCGAGTTGGAGCAGCGGGGCGGCGCCGATCGGGTACGGGGAGCCCAACATCATCACGAGTCTGCCCGCCACCCCGGGGGAATGGCTCAGCGTCTACTTCCGCAAGACCTTCCAGTTGTCGAACCCGGCGGACCTTTCCGAGCTGACGTTGAAGGTCCTGATCGACGATGGGTATGTGGTTTGGATCAACGGCCACGAGATCGAGCCCCGGTATAACGTGCCGGGCGGGGATCTGGCCTACAACGCCCCGTTGCTGGGCGGCGATTGGCCCTACAACGAGCAGGAGGAGACGACGCTGGTGGTGCGCAGCAATCTCACCACGATTCTGCGGGCCGGTGACAATGTGCTGTGCATCCACGGCTTCAACTGCAACACCGGGAGCAGCGACTTCGTGGTGGACGCCGAGTTGTCCGCCAGCATCGACGTGGTGGCCCCGACGGTGGTGGACGTCATCCCGGCCGCCGGCGCGAGGGTGCGGACGTTGACCTCCGTCGAGGTGGCCTTCAGCGAGGAGGTCACCGGGGTGGATGCGGCCGATCTCCTCGTCAACGGCTCACCCGCGGCGGACCTCGAGATTGGGGATCCGACGCGCTACGTGTTCGGCTTTCCGGCCCCGCCGGAGGGGACCGTTCAGGTGAGTTGGGCGCCGGCGCACGGCATCCGCGACCTCGCGTCCACCCCCAACTCATTTGCCGGCGGCAACTGGAGCTACACGATTGATCCGGACGCTCAGCCGCCAGGGGTGATCCTCTCCGAATTCATGGCGGACAACAAACGAACCCTGCGCGATGAGGACGGCGAGAGTTCGGACTGGATTGAGCTCTTCAACGCGGGGGCGTCGACGGCCAATCTGTCCGGCTGGTTTCTGACCGACCAGACCAACAAGCTGGCCCGCTGGCGCCTTCCGAACGTGACGTTGCTGCCGAACCAGTATTTGGTCGTTTTCGCCTCCGGGAAGGATCGGAGCAATCCGGCGAGTCCTCTGCACACGGATTTCAAGCTGTCGAGCAGCCCGGCTTATCTGGCCCTATCCGACCGCGACACCAACGTCGTTTCCGAGTTCCATCCGGCATACCCGGCACAGCGGGAAGACGTTTCCTACGGAAGAGACCGGTCGGATCCGACGCTTCTGGGCTATTTCACGACGCCGACCCCCGGGTCCGCCAATGCCACCGGCGGTCCCGGGTTCGCCCCGGACGTGGTGTTCAGCCGGCCGGGCGGCACGTTCTCCAGTTCGTTGCAGCTCACCCTGAGTTGCCCCTCCCCAGACGCGGTGATTCGTTACTCCCTCGGGACCAACCTGCCCACGGAGGCTTCCGCCGTCTATGCCGCTCCGATCGCCATCTCCGGCACCACCATTGTCCGCGCCCGCGCCTATCAAACCGGGCTCCTCCCCAGCCCCGTCCGCACGGAAACCTACGTGCTGCTCTCCGCCAACGTCCTCAGCGTCAGCTCCGACCTCCCCATCGTCATCCTCCACAACCTCGGCAAGGGCGGGGTGCCCGTCTCCGAGGACCAATTCGTCGCCGTCCAGGTCTTCGAACCGCGCTGGGGTCCCAGCAGGCTGACCAACGCCCCGGACTTCTCCGGACACGGCATCTTCCACAAACGCGGCTCGAGCACGCTGTGGATGAACAAGGCCAGTTTCTTCCTCGAGATCCGCGACGAACAGGAGAACGACCGCGATGTTTCGCTGGCCAACCTGCCCGAAGAATCCGACTGGGTGCTGTACGCCCCCAACTCCTTCGAGCCCGTCCTCATCCACAACCCGGTCGCCTTCGAGCTGAGCCGGCAAATGGGCCCCTACGCCTCCCGCACCCGGTTCGTCGAGGTCTACCTCAAGGACGACTCCGGGACGCCCGGCCCGGTCAGCGCCGCCGACTACAACGGCGTCTACGTGCTCGAGGAGAAGATTAAGGTGGGCAAGAACCGCGTGGCGATCGACAAACTCCGTGCGGAAAACGTCACGGCGCCCGCCGTCAGCGGCGGTTACCTGCTCAGCATCGATCGCGGGCCCCAGACCTTCTACGCCGCCAACGCCTCGATGAACTTCCTGGACCCGGACACCGAGGAGATGGCGCAGCCGCAGCGTTCCAGCCAAGTCCAGTATGTCAGCGGCTATTTCGACGCCTTCTACAACGCCCTGACCGGTCCGAACTGGACCGACCCCACCCGAGGCTACGCCGCCTATATCGATGTCCCGTCCTGGATCGACCATCACATCCACGGCGTGGTGACCTTCAACGTCGATGCCCTCCGTCTCAGCGGCTACTTCTACAAGCCGCGCGAAGGCAAGATCGAGATGGGCCCCGTCTGGGACTTCGACCGCACCCAAGGCTCGACGGACGGCCGGGATTTCAACCCCCGCATCTGGCGCTCCACCGTGCCGGACTACGGGACCGACATGTTCAACGCCGACTACAGCATCTTCCACAACCCCTGGTACAGCCGGCTCTTCACGGACATTGATTTCTGGCAGAAGTGGGTGGACCGCTACCAGGAACTCCGCGCCGGCGTCCTGGCCAACACCAACGTCCACGCCGTGATCGATCGCCAGGCCGACGAAGTGCGCCCGGCCCAGACCCGCGAGACCGCCAGGTGGACCGACACGCGGCCGCGTTCCGGCAGTAGGAGCTCCGGTGGCTACAGCTACACCTTCCCCGGCACCTACCAGGGCGAAATCGATTTCATGAAGCTCTGGTACTCCAACCGGTTGGATTTCATCGACACGAACTTCCTGGCCCGGCCCCGGCTCAGTCTGCCCGGCGGGCCAGTCGCTTCCGGCACGCTGCGCACCCTCGCTCCGCCCGCGAAATCCGGTTCCTGGGTGGTCTATACCCTCGACGGCACCGACCCCCGTCTCGCGGGCGGCGCCGTCGCCTCCCTGGCACAATCCAACAATGCCACGGTCATGCTTTTGATCACGAACAACGCGCGCCTCGTCGCCCGCTCCCTGAATGCCAACCACCAGAACCTCACTGGAGCCAACAAACCCCCGCTCTCCACCCCCTGGTCCGGCGCCATCGCCGAAACCTTCGTCGTCCAGACGCCCCCCCTCCTGATCTCGGAGATCATGTTCCACCCGGAGAACGCCCCGGCCGGGAACACCAACGACGCCGACAACTTCGAGTTCATCGAGCTCAAGAACGTCGGGACCAACGCCCTTGATCTCGCCAACTTCCGCCTCAGCGGCGCGATCAAGCTCACCCTTTCGAGCCTCACCCTTGGCGCCGGAGAACGCGCCGTCGTGGTCCGCGACCTGGCGGCCTTCGCGTCCCGCTACGGCACCGGCATCACCATTGCCGGCACCTATACCAACCAGCTCGACAACGCCGGGGAACGTGTCCGACTGACCGGACCTCTGGGCGAACCGATCCACGACTTCCGCTACTCCCCGGACTGGCATCCCATCACCGATGGCCACGGCTTCTCGCTCGTGCTCGCCGAGGAGCAACCCGCGATCACCAACCTGCCCATCACCAATAACCTGACCCGCAACGATTGGCGGCCCAGCAGCATGCGCGGCGGTTCCCCCGGCGCCGCCGAACCCGCCGCCCCGGCCTTCCCCAACGTCGTGATTCAGGAGGCCCTCACCCACACCGACCCGCCCCAACTCGACAGCGTCGAACTTCACAACGCCGGCGCCACCGCCGCCGATCTCAGCGGCTGGTTCCTAACCGACGACTTCAACGAGCCGAAGAAGTACCGCATCCCCGGCGGCACCGTGCTCGCCCCCGGCCACTACGTGGTCTTCGATGAAAACGACTTCAACCCCACCCCGGGCGTCGACCCCAGCTTCAGCCTGAGCGAGTCGGGTGAGGAGATCCACCTGTTCTCGGCCGATGCCGACACCAATCTGACTGGTTACGTTCAGGGGTTCTCCTTTGGCGCTTCCTTCCGCGGGATCTCCTTTGGCCGCCACGTGAACAGCGTGGGGACCGAGTATTTCGTCGTCCAAACCGCCCTGAGCCTGGGCACCAACAACGCCGGACCACGGATCGGGCCGGTCGTGATCAACGAGATTCTCTACCACCCGCCGCCCATCTATGGCTCGAACGACAACACCCGCGACGAATATGTGGAACTCCACAACCTCTCGAGCACCAATGTCGCTCTGTTCGATCCCGGGCACCCCACCAACACCTGGCACCTCCGCGGCGGCGTCGATTTCGACCTCCCGATGAACCTCACGCTGCCCGCAGGCGGCTACCTGCTGCTGGTCAACTTCGACCCGCAACTCCACCCCGGGGAACTCGCCGCCTTCCGCAGCCTCTACGGACTCGACCCCTCGGTCACCATCCTCGGCCCTTACCAGGGGAAGCTCGACAACGAAGGCGAGACGGTGAAACTGACCTGCCCCGACACCCCCGAGGCGAGCGGCGAAGTCCCGTATGTGCTGGTCGACCAGGTGGATTACGCCAACGTCGCCCCGTGGCCGACAAACGCCAACGCGACCGGCCAATCCCTCCAACGCTTCCCCGGACGCCGCTTCGGCAATGACCCCGCCAACTGGCAGGTCGCCGCGCCCACTCCCGCCGGCGTCAACCCGGGTGGAGAACCGGACCCGGACCGCGATGACGACGGCCTCCCCAACGACTGGGAGACCTCCTACGGCCTTGATCCGGACTCCGCCGCGGGCGTGAACGGCGCCGATGGCGATCCGGACGGCGACGGCCTGACCAACTGGCAGGAGTACATCAGCGGCACCAACCCGCAGGACCGCAACAGTTACCTCCGGGTCGAGTCCATCGTCGAGACGGGCGGGGGCGCCGAGGTGCGCTTCACTGCCGTAGCCGGTGTGACCTACTCGGTTCTCTATCGCGACAGTCTCGAGAGCGGGGCGTGGTTGAAGTTGGCCGATGTGCCGGCCCCGATTACCACGCAGGAAGTGGCCGTGGGAGACGCAGCGGCCAGCCCGAGCGGCGAGCGTTACTACCGGTTGGTGACACCGGCGGCGCCGTGAGGTGCCACGTAGATCGTTGGTTGTGAAGAGTATCCGGGGCGCCGGCATGTTGCCGGCCAGAAGACAGAGACCGGTGACTGCGCTCCTGGCCGCGTCCAACGCGGCGCTCCGCAGGGCATTCGGCCTCGGAGAGGTCGCCCCACCCGCTACAGTTTCTTCAGCGCGATGTTCCGGAACGCCACCGGATCGTTGTGGCCGGCAAAGCCGAAGGCCCCGGACGTCCGGTTCTTGCCCGGATGCGGGTTGTTCCCGAGGTAACTCGTCACCGTGCTGAGATCGGCGTCCAGGATCAGCGTGCCGTTCAACTCGACGCGGATCGTCGACCCGCGAACGGTGACCTCCTGGAAGTTCCATTCGCCGGTGGGCCGCAGGTAGCCGCGGTGGGCGGCCACCATGCCGTAAGCGGACCCGTGGTATTGCCGGGCATCGAGGTCCTTGTATTGCGCCGCCTCGCTGTCAATCACCTGGAGCTCGCACATTCCGTCGTAAGCGGTGTCCCCGGAGCCGGGGTAGCGGATCGCCAGTCCGTTGTTCCCGCCGGGAGGCAGGCGAAACTCGAGGCGCGCCACGAAATCCGCATAGTTCTCCTTCGTGAAGATGGTCCCGCCTTTCTCCGGCTTGCAGACGATCGCCCCGTCGCGGACTTCGTAGTTGTCGACGGGCCCGCTCCATCCGGCGAAATCGCGCCCGTTGAAGGCGGAGACGAATCCTTCGCGACCGGCGGTGGCGAGGATGGTGTTGGCCTCCGCAACGGGGATCTCGCGGAGGAAGATGTTGCGCCAGCGGATTTCGCCGCCGTGGGTCTGGAGCTGGATCGGGCCGCGGGCCGGGATGGGCGTCTTGCGGTCGTAGTAGTTCTCCATGAGCGCGTGGTCGACCACCATCTGACCATTCAACCAGACGCTGACGCGCGCGCCCACCATCACAATGCGGAACGTGTTCCACTCGCCGAACGGCTTGTCCGCCTTGACCAGCGGGTCCTTGCCCGGCGCGCCTGGCGAATTGTTCCAGAGGCCGCCCGACCCCTTGTCGGCGCCGATATTGAACTTCTCCCGCTCGCTCGTGTCCCAGATCTGCACCTGGGGAACGCCGCGGAGGTAGATGCCGGAGTCGGCCTTCGGCACCGTCCGGTATTCGAGCCGCAACTCGAAGTCCCCGTAGTCCTTCTCCGTGGTCGCGTAGGCGCCCTGGCCGTCGTTCACCAACTCCTCGTTCTCCGCCCGCCAATGCTGCCGCATCGTCTCCGTCCATTTGGCGATCTGCGCCGCGCGCTCGGCCTCGGGCATGGCCAGCAGCTTGCGGTGGTCGAAGGTATCGCCTCCGCGCCAGCCGGAGAGGTCCTTGCCGTTGAAGAGGGCGACGAACCCCGGCGGCGGCTGGGGCGCGGCCTGGGGGAGATTGGTGCATGCCGGGCTGAGGGCGATCGCGAACAGCAGTGAAACCCAGCGGGCGGGAGACGAGTGTTGGTTCATGGTCAGTATCCGAGTTTGGCGAGTTCGTTCTGGAGCGCTACCTGAAATTCCATCAGATCCTGTTGTGAGGGGCGATACCCCTTTTCCTGCGGGGCGAATCCCAGGCGTCCCATCTGGTCCAGATACCAATCGGCGCCCTTGCCGTCGCTGAACTTCACCTTGCCGCTGACCACCGCCCCGGCGCGGGTCAGTTGGTCGATCGTCAGCGACACGCCGCTGCCGCCGGCTGCTTCGGGCTCGAGGTCTTCGGCCTCGTCGGCGGGCGGGGCCTGGCCGCCCGGCTTCGCACCGGCGGGCGCGACCACTGCCGACGGCGGCGCTTCCTTGTCCTTCGGTTTGAGGTTCAAGTCCGCCAGGAGGAACCGCACCTCCATGTACGTCATCGTGATCCCGAGTTCGGCTGCCAGGCGCTTTTGGATGTCCGCCGGCTGCAAACCCTCTTGAATCCAGGAGATGACTTTCTGTTGCTGGGCTGCGTCAAGGTTCATGGTTCCGCGCAATTCGATCCGGGCCTTCATACAGGCCCCGACGCCCGGGTTCAATACCAGAACCGCAACATACCAGAACCGCGACCAAACCCACCCCCGGCAACTGCCGTCCTGTAAGGGGGAGAACAACCAGGGCGCCAAGACGCGAAGGACCCGGGGCGATCCAACCGATGTGCCTGAGGCGCCGGCGCAACCCGCGATAGGCCGCAGGCACTTGGGGGGGAGGGCTGGGGATCTTCCCTGCCTCACTCCTGCGACGGCGGGCACTCGCGGGACTGCGTGGACCGCCGATCGCCCCACCACTCCCGCACGGCTACCAGTGCTTTCGGACCGCGGGTCCTCTCGACCCGCAGCAGCAAACGCACACCCCTCACGGAACTGATTAAAGACCCGTCCCTTTGTATTCCGGAAGCGATGGTGCCATAAGCGACCGGAGACTCACATCTGCATATTCCACAAATGAAGGCGGTCGCCGTGTCGGCGTAGAGCCGGGTCCGGCGCAGCTAGGCGTCGTAACCGTTGGTAACCGAGAGCCCCGACAGGATCCCGGCGGTGTGGTTCTCGGCCAACAACTGACCGGCGACGATCCGAAATGTCCATAATCAGTGTTTGACCCCATCGCCATGCTGGCTGCTGGGGGGCAGGACGGATTGGAACC
>CAYSPU010000003.1:48163-52134 GCA_964432995.1 uncultured Verrucomicrobiota bacterium | reverse complement strand
TTGGGAGGTTCACGGTTGGGAGGTTCACGGTTGGGAGGTTCAGGGTTGGGAGGTTGGTGGGTTGAGGGGGCAAATGTTGAATGGAGAACGGAGAATGAAGAATGGGGGACGGGTGCGCCGATCTGTGGTCAACCGACCCGTTTTCATCCATCGGATCGGTCTGCTTGGGCTTGCCGCGGTCTTGCTCGGGGCTCCTCGGGCAAGCGCCGCGGAGGACTCGGTAACCGTCCGCCCCGCGGACACCGGCGAGGCCCTCGTGAACCCCGGCATGGGCTGGACGTTGCACTTCTACTCGAACTTCATTGAGAACTACGGTTCCAAACTCGAACCGTCGGACACTCTCGAGGATTGGCCCGGCCTGTCGGTGATCTACCTGCGCGTGCCCTGGTCGTTCCTGGAACCCCAGGAAGGCGATTTCAACTGGTCGCTCTTCGATACCCCCGCGCAGCGCTGGATCCCCAAGGGGAGGAAGATTGCCATTCGGGTGAGTTGCTCGGAGAGTTGGTGGCGCTACGCCACGCCGAAGTGGGTGCAGGATGCGGGCGCAAAGGGCATCGAGTTCGAGTTCGGCAAAGGCCCGAGGCCGGGCGGACCGCTCTGGGATCCGGACTATCTCGACCCGGTATTCCTGGAGAAGCTCGACCACTTCCTTGCCGCGATGGCACTTCGTTACGACGGGAATCCAAACGTCGCGTTCATCGACATCGGCTCGTTCGGCATGTGGGGCGAGGGCCACACCGGCTTCAGCAGCCGGCTCGACGAGGAGCAAACCCTTGCTGTGGTGAGGCAACACATCGACCTTCACGCCCGGCACTTCCCGAAGACCCTGCTCTGCATCAGCGACGACGTCGCCGGGTCGGGCAAGCCCGGCCGGCATTTCCCGGCAATGGATTACGCGCTGGCCAAGGGGGTCACCATGCGGGACGACAGCATCCTGGTGCAGGCACCCCCCAACTCCTGGTATCACGCCGAGATGGCCCAGGAGTTCTGGCCGCGCCTGCCGGTCATCCTCGAGCACGAACACTACGGCAGTTCGAAGGCGCGCGGCGCCTGGAGCGGCGACCTGCTGCTCCAATCCGTTGAGGCCTACCACGCGAGTTACATGTCGATCCACTGGTGGCCCCGGGAGGAACTCGAGGAGAACCGCGAGACCGTGACCCGCATCAACCGCCGCCTGGGCTACCGAATTCAACTGAAGCAGATCAGTTGGCCCAGCAAGGTGACGCTGGGCGAACCGTTTGTCGTCAAAGCCTCCTGGGCCAACGGCGGAGTGGCTCCCTGCTACCCCGGCGGCTTTTGGGCCTTTACCCTCAAGGATGACAAAGGCGGAATCGTGTCGACGCATGTGGATGAGAGCTTCGACGTCCGCAGGCTCGAGGTTGGCCTGCCCGGCCGAGCCCCAACGCAGGCGGTGGAGTCATGCTTCACTGTTGCCTACCGCCATGTCCAACCTTCGGCCACCCATGCCCCTCCGGTCCAACCGGGCTCATACGACGTCTTCGTATCCGTAGGCCAGCGCGACGGAACGCCGCGGATCCGACTGCCTCTACCCAGTCCGGACGGCCAGGGGCGATACCGTGTCGGTCGGATCGACCTGAAGTGAACCGACCCCGGGAGCATGGCCCCGCTCTCTCCGTCTAACCGCTCATGAAACGTTGGTTGTATGCGCTGACCTTCCTCGCGGTCCTCTCCACCTCCGTTGGCGCCGCCGGGCTCATTGTCGTCGACGAAGCCCACTGGCGCCCGCCGGTGCGGCCGCCGGTCGAACCGCCCATCTGGCCGCGCCCGCGGCCCTGGCCCATTCCGCGCCCGCACCCGTTTGCGCCGCTGGAAGTGACGCGCCACCAGACCGAGGTCCGCATTCGCGACCAGGTGGCGGCGACCACGATTGAGCAGGAATTCCACAATCCGAATGCCCAGCGGCTCGAGGGGACATTCCTGTTCCCGGTTCCCAAGGGGGCCCAGATTCGGAAGTTCACCATGACCATCAACGGCAAGCCGGTGGAGGCGGAGTTGCTGGCGGCCGACCGGGCGCGGGGCATCTACGAGGACATCGTGCGCAAGCTCAAAGACCCGGCATTGCTCGAATACGACGGACAGGATGTCTACAAAGTGCGGATCTTCCCCATCGAACCGCACGAGCGCAAACAGGTTGTGCTCAGCTACACGCAACTGCTGAAAGCCGACGACGGTCTCGTGGACTACACCTATCCGCTCAGCGTCGAGAAATTCTCGGCCAAACCGATTCCCAACCTCAGCTTCAAGGTCGAGGTCGAGACCACGCGCCCCCTCAAGTCCATCTACTCCCCTTCGCACACGGTGGAGATCAACCGGAGGGGCGCACGCCAGGCCACCATCGGCTTCGAGGCCAAGGACGTCCGGCCGGATGCGGATTTCCACCTCTACTTCGCGGCGGAGGCCGACGAAGTGGGGGTGAACCTGATGACGTATCGGACCGGATCGGACGACGGCTACTTTCTGCTGCTGCTTTCGCCGGGGATCGACGCCGCGGATCGGAAGACCGTTCCCAAGGATGTGGTGTTTGTGCTCGACACGTCGGGTTCGATGGCGGGCCGGAAGCTCGAACAAGCCAAGAAGGCCCTCACGTTCTGCGTGGAGAACCTGAACGACACCGACCGGTTCGACGTCCTGCGGTTCGCCACGGAGATCGACCCGCTCTTCAACCGGCTGAGCGACGCCAACCGCGAGAACCGCCGGCGCGCCCAGGAGTTCGTTCAGGCACTGAAACCGATTGGCGGCACCGCGATCAACGCCGCTCTGACGCAGGCGCTCGCGCTCCGCCCGGGGAGTGGCGACCGGCCTTTCGTCGTGATCTTCCTCACCGACGGCCAGCCGACCATCGGGGAGACGAGCGAGGAACGGATCCTCGCCAACGCCCTCAAGGCCAACTCCGGCGGCACCCGGGTCTTCTGCTTTGGGATCGGGCACGACGTGAACACGCATTTGCTGGACAAGATCACCGAGCAGACACGCTCCTTCAGCCAGTATGTGCTCCCGGAGGAAGACCTCGAGGTGAAGGTCTCGACCTTCTACACGCGGATCAAAGACCCGGTGCTGATGAACCCAGGCCTGACGTTCACCTCCGGGGTGCGCGTTTCGCACCTGCACCCCTCGGCGCTGCCGGACGTCTTCAAGGGCGAACAACTCGTCGTCGTCGGCCGTTACTCCGGATCTGGAGCCTCTGCCGCCGTGCTCGAAGGCAAGACCGCTGGCGCCACCCGCAAGTATACCTATGATGTCTCCTTCCCAACCGAAGCCACCGAACACGATTTCATCCCGCGACTCTGGGCCACGCGCCGGGTCGGGTATCTCCTGGACGAGATCCGCCTTCACGGCGACCAGAGTGAACTGCGCGAGGAAGTCGTCGAACTCGCCCGCCGTTACGGCATCGTCACCCCCTACACCGCCTACTTGATCGTCGAAGACGAAAAACAACGCGGCGTGCCGGTGACCATGCAGACGCAGTCGCCACTGCAGCAAGACTCGGAAGCGCGCGAAGAGGTCAGCGCCCACTACAGCAAGTTGCTGCGCGAGCGCTACGGCATCCGGGCGGTGTCCGGCGCGCGCAGCGACATGGCGCTGCGGTCGGCCAACGCCCCCGCTTCCGCCATCGCGAGTGGGAATGTCGAGGCCCAGCGCGGGCTCGCCCCCGCGCCCGCGGCCGGTGCGGGAGTCGGCTCCGCCGGGCAGCCGTCCGTCTCCGCGACCACGGTGCCGAGTGCCAGTCGCGTGGCCCAACAGACACAGCAGGGGCAATTCGTCGGCGGTCGCACTTTCTATCAGAATGGCGAGCAATGGATTGACAGCCAGATCCAGTCGCTGAAGGACCCGCGGCGTGTTCGGCTCCAGGTGGCGTCGAAGGAGTACTTCGATCTGCTGCGGCGCGAACCGCAGGCGCGCGCGTGGCTGGCCTTGGGCACGCAGGTTCAGTTCGCCCTCAACGGCACCGT
>CAYSPU010000003.1:1997-48153 GCA_964432995.1 uncultured Verrucomicrobiota bacterium | reverse complement strand
CTCTGCACAAACCGGTGCATGTTTCTGGCCCCTCCCCCCGGCCCTCCTCTTCCGGGGGAGATGGCGTCCCGCAGCGCCGGTACGGGCGAGAAGGCCGCCCGAGGACATTGCGTCCCTACGGGACGCGCGGGTTCACCCACGGTTGGTGCTACAGACATTACGCCCCGATGGGGCGCGATCGTCCCGTCAGGGACGCGGTGACGATAGGACGCCGCCGCGCCGCTGTCGTCACGCGGATCGCTTCACGAATGCCCCAGCGTGGCTCGGGGCGTACTCGAAGTCGCGTGTTCGGACCGCCCGACGTCCCGGCGGGCAGCAGCCGCATCCGCCGGACGCGCGTGCGAACCTCCGAATCGCCCTCATCCGCTCGAGGCTGCTGCGACCGGGGAGCGGTCGCGCTCCGCGGTCCGAAGCGACAAACGTCAACGGGCGGCGGTTTCCGGGTGCCTGCAAACCGAGGGCGGATCCGAACCGTGGCTTGTGTTTCAGGCCAAACCGGCGCATAGAACCGGCGTCATGGTCCACCTTGATTGCTGACCTCTGACACCCCGACGCGCCATCGAAAGAGGAATCCACTATGCGCATCCAGATCCCTGTGGCTCTCACCCTTGCCCTCACGCTGTTCGGCGTGACGGTCAACCTGCACGGCGCCTCGCGCGAGGCCCTGTGGAAGGAGGTAGATGAGGCCATGCAGAAGGGCCTGCCCCAAACCGCCATCGAGAAGCTCGGCCCCATCATCGAAGGCGCCCGCCAGGACAAGGCCTGGGGCGAAATGGCCAAGGCCATCGGCCGCAAGCTGGTCCTCGAGGCCAACCGCCAGGGGAACAAACCCGAGGAGAAGGTCCGGCTGCTCGAGGCCGAGATCGAGCGCGCCCCGAAGGAGTTGGTGCCGCTGTTCGACACCTTGCTCGCCCACTGGTATTGGCATTACTACCAGGCCAACCGCTGGCGGTTCCTGCAACGCACGGCCACCGCCCAACCCCCCGGCAAGGACTTCACCACCTACGACCTGCCGCGCCTGTTCGCCTTGATCGACCGCCAGTTCCAGAAGGCGCTCGCCGCTGCCGACACGCTCAAGAAAGCGCGCGTCTCGAGCTTCGACGATCTCCTCGAGAAGGGCACGTTGCCCGACGCTTACCGGCCCACGCTCTTTGACTTCATCGCCCATGAGGCCCTCGGCTTCTACACCTCCGGTGAACAGGCCGGCGCCAAACCCGAAGGCGCTTACGAACTCCCCGCCGACGGCCCCATCTTCGCCCCGGCCGACCAATTCCTCGAATGGCATCGCACCTTCGCCGTCAAGGATTTCCCCGACTCGCCCATCGTCCGCGCGCTCGACCTCTACGGACAGCTCCTGCGATTCCATGAGAAGGACGAGGACCCAACGGCGTGGATCGACGCCGACCTCGCCCGGATCGTTTACGGGAACAACGTCGCCGTCGGGGATTCGAAGGACGAACGCTATCTCGCCGCCCTGCAAACGCTCATCGAGCGGTGGGCGGACCACGAGATCTCCGCCATGGCGCTCCACCATCGGGGCACACTCCTCGAGCAGCAGCAGAAGTACGTTGAGGCCCGCGAGAACGCCTTGCGGGGCAAGGGCGCCCACCCGAACAGCCCCGGCGGCAAGCTCTGTCACAACCTCATCCAGCAGATCGAGGCCAAGTCGCTCCAGGTCGTCGCCGAAGATGTCTGGACCGAGCCTTGGCCGAAGGTGGCGGTTACCTATCGCAACGTTACGAACGCCAGCTTCCGGTTGCTCGCGGCGAATTGGGAGAAGATCACTCGTGGCGAGGAGAAGAACCCGCACGAACTCAACCCCGAGGAACGCGAGAAGTTCCTCGCGCAGCCGGCGGTCCGCGAATGGTCGCACCCGTTGCCGCCCACGACGGACTACCGCGAGGCGCGCGTCGAGCTACCCATCCCCGCCGATCTCAAGCCGGGATATTACTATCTGGCCACCAGCACCAGGGCCGATTTCAGCGGCGACAACAACGAGGTCCACCTCACCGACTTCTGGGTGAGCGACCTGGCCTTGGTCACCCGAACCCGCGCGGGCCGCATCGAAGGATTCGTGCTCTCGGCGCGTTCCGGCGAACCGGTGGAAGGCGCGGAGGTCGAGGCGTGGGTCCAGAACGACCAGGGCCGCCGCCGCAAGGACAGCACCGCAACATCGGATGCCGAAGGCTTCTTCACCTTCCGCGAAGGAGTCGGCAAGGAACGGCCGTTTGTCCTGCGGGCGCGCAAAGGCGATCAGGCGGTCGCCCCGCGCAACGACTGGTGGGTCGCCCCGAAACCCCAGGAACGCAGTTCCGAGCAGACCGTGTTCTTCACCGACCGCGCGCTCTATCGCCCCGGCCAGATTGTGCAATACAAGGGCATCTGCCTCTCCGTCGACACGGATGCGGAGAAATCCAGCTTGCTCGCCGGACGCGAAATCACCGTCGTGTTTCGCGACCCGAACCGCCGCGAGCTGGCACGGGCGAAACACCGCTGCAACGATTTCGGGTCGTTCGCCGGCAGCTTCAACGCCCCGCGCGAAGGGGTCACCGGCCGGTTCACCATTCTGACCGAAGGCGCCGCACGCGGTCAGACCGCCGTCCAGATCGAGGAATACAAGCGCCCCAAGTTCCAGGTCACGCTGGACGCCCCGAAAACCGCCCCGCGCCTGAACGACGAGGTGCGCCTCGAGGGCCACGCCCTGGCCTATACCGGCGCCGCCATCGACAGCGCGCCGGTCAAGTACCGCGTCGTGCGCACGGTCCGGTTCCCGCCATGGTTCGGCTGGTATCGCTGGCGACCGTCCCCGGCCCCCAGCCAGGAGATTGCCCACGGCACCACCCGCACCGCCGTGGACGGTTCCTTCAGCGTCTTGTTCCCCGCCAAACCGGACCGCACCGTGCCCGAGGCCGACCAGCCCACATTCGACTACGAGGTGTTCGCCGATGTCACCGATTCCGCCGGTGAAACCCGCTCCGCCAGTCGCCGGATCCACGTCGGCTACACCGCCCTCGAAGCCACCCTGTCCGCCGATGACTGGATCGCCATCGACCAACCGTTCGTGCTGACCACCCGGACCACCACGCTCGACAACGAACCGCAGGTGGCCGAAGGCGTGATCCGCATCCACCGCCTCCGCCAACCGGACCGCGTCCAGCGCCCCCGGCTGGAAGTCGGGTTCATCCCCCGGATCAACCTGCGGGGCAGACTTGTCGGCGGCCCGGAGGACGGAGTCGTTGAACCGGATCGCTCCGACCCCAACACCTGGGAACTCGGAGAAGTCGCCGTGGAATTGCCCTTCACCACCGGCACCAACGGCCTCGCCACCCACGAAGTCAAACTGGCGGCCGGTCCCTACCGCGCCCTGCTCGAAACCCAGGATCGCTTCGGCAAGCAGGTCAAAGCGATGCTCCCACTGCAGGTCCTCGACCCGAACGCCACCCGGCTGGGGATCCGCGTGCCGCAAATCGTGGCCGCCCCGAGTTGGTCGCTCGAACCAGGCGAAGAACTCGAGGCGCTCTGGGGCACCGGCTACGACGAAGGCCGCGCCTTCATCGAGATCGAGCGTGAACATCAGTTGATCCTCCGTTTCTGGACCAGGCCCGGCCAGACCCAGCAGCAGATCCGCCAACCCATCTCGGAAGCCATGCGCGGCGGGTTCACCCTCCACGTCACCCAGGTGCGCGAGAACCGCGCCCACCTCGTCTCCCGCCACGTCGATGTCCCCTGGAACAACAAGCAACTCGAGGTCCGCTGGGAACACTTCACGTCGAAGCTCGAACCCGGCCAGAAGGAAACCTGGACCGCCGTCATCCAGCCGGTTGAAGGCCGCGTCAAGACCGCCGCCATCGAACGCGATGTGGCCGAACTCGTCGGCGCCCTCTACGATGCGTCGCTCGACCAATTCCGACGGCATTCGTGGGCGCAGTCGCTCGCCGGCATCCTTTTCCGTCAGGACTACAGCACCGCCAACAGCCAATTCGCCAACGGCGCCATGCCGGCCCAGCAATTCCTCGGCGGCTGGAGTGGCGATTACCAGCCCGTCGACATCCGCTACCGCCGTTATCCGGAAGAACTGACCGCTGCTTGGTTTGGCTACCAGGCCGTCAACGCTATGCGATACCGGACCTCCACCAGGTATAGCAGGTTAAGCACGGCCCGAGGGGGCGTGGCGCAGGAGATGGCTGATTCCGCCATGCCGGCCCCGATGATGGCGGCCGCGCCTACCGCTCCTCTCGCCGACGGCGCCGTCTTGCAGAAAGGCGTTGCCATGGCCGGCCTGCCGGCCGCCGAACCCGGCGGCGGCGGCGAAGCCACTCCACCACCACCCGACCTCAGCCAGGTCACCGCCCGCCAGAACCTCCAGGAAACCGCGTTCTTCTTCCCGCAACTGACTTCCGACAGCAATGGCGTCGTCCGCCTCGCATTCACCATGCCCGAGGCGCTCACCGAATGGCGATTCCTCGGCTTCGCCCACGACCGTCGCCTCCGCTCCGGCTACCTCGAAGACGAAACCGTCACCGCCAAGGACCTCATGGTGCAGCCCAACCCGCCCCGTTTCCTGCGCGAAGGCGATCTCCTCGAGTTCACCGTCAAAGTCTCGAACGCCTCCGACACGCCGCAGACCGGCCGCGTCCGCCTCAACTTCACCGAGGCCCTCTCCGCCCAATCCGCCGACCGCGCCCTCGGCATCCGCGCGCCCGAGCTGGACTTCGACGTTCCGCCCAAGGAATCGCGCAGCTACTCCTGGCGCATCGAGGTGCCCGATGGCCTCGGCTTCCTCACTTACAAGGCCGTCGCCGCGAGCGCCAGAGTCTCCGATGGCGAGGAAGGTTACCTCCCCGTGCTCTCGAGGCGCATCTTCGTGACGGAATCCCTCCCGCTGCCGATCCGCGGGCCCGCCACGAAGAAGTTCACCTTCACCAGCCTGGCGAAGTCCGGAAAGTCCGACACCCTCCAGCACCAGTCCCTCACCGTCCAGATGGTCTCGAACCCCGCCTGGTACGCCGTCATGGCCCTCCCCTTCCTCATGGAGTTCCCCCACGAGTGCAGCGAGCAAACCTTCAACCGATTCTACGCCAACACGCTTGCCCGCTTCATCGCCAATGCCGATCCCAAGATCCGCCGCGTCTTCGAGCAGTGGAAGAACACACCGGCCCTCGATAGCCCCCTCGAGAAGAACCAGGACCTCAAATCCGTCCTCATCCAGGAAACCCCGTGGCTGCGTCAGGCCCAAAGCGAAAGCCAGGCCCGCCGCAACGTCGGCCTCCTCTTCGACGAAAACCGTCTCGCCTACGAAACCTCCCAAGCGCTGCGCAAACTCACCGAGATGCAACTCGGCGATGGACTCTGGCCGTGGTTCCCCGGCGGCCGTGGCAATGAATACATCACCCTCTACATCGTCACCGGCTTCGGCCGACTCCGCCATCTCGGCGCCGATCCCCAAATCCAGCCCGCCCTCCGCGCTCTCGGCCGACTCGACACCTGGATGGAAGAACGCTACCAGGAAATCCTCCGCCACCCGGACAAGGAAGCCTACGTGCCTTCGCCCACCGATGCCCTCTATCTCTACGGACGCAGCTTCTTCCTCAAGGACCGCCCCATCGCCAACCCGCACCAGGCGGCCGTCGACTTCTTCCTCGCCCGTGCCCGCCAACACTGGCTCAAGACCGACAACCGCCAGTCCCAGGGACATCTCGCCCTCGCCCTTCGCCGCTGGGGCGGTGCCGAGAACCAGACCGTCGCCCGCGACATCCTGAAATCCATCAAGGAACGCTCCGTCACCGAGGAGGAGATGGGACGTTTCTGGCGGGAGACCGAGCTGAGCTGGTGGTGGTATCGCGCACCCATCGAGACCCAGGCGCTGATGATTGAGGCCTTCGACGAAGTCGCCGAGGACGCCGCCGCCGTCGAAGACTGCAAGGTCTGGCTGCTCAAACAGAAGCAGACCCAGGACTGGAAGACCACCAAGGCCACGGCCGACGCGGTCTACGCCCTCTTGCTTCGTGGCCGCGACCTGTTGGCGTCAACGAACCTGGTCGAGGTCGAACTCGGCGGGGTACGGCTTCCCCAGCGGCTGTCGAAGCCGGGCGAGGCCCCCGCGGCCATCGAGGCCGGCACCGGCTTTTACGAGAAACGGTTCGTGCCATCCGAGATCCGCCCCAAGTTCGGCGAAGTCACCGTGCGCAAGGTCGACGCCGGCATCGCCTGGGGCAGTGTGCACTGGCAATACCTCGAGGACATGAGCAAGGTCGTCCCCTACGCCGGGACGCCACTGAAGCTGCAGAAAGCCCTGTTCGTGAAGAAGAACACGGACAAGGGCCCCGTCCTCGAACCGGTCAAGGGCCCCATCGCGGTCGGCGATGAGTTGGTCGTGCGCATCGAACTCCGCGTCGATCGCGACATGGAATACGTGCATCTCAAGGACCAGCGCGGGAGTGGCACCGAACCGGTCAACGTCCTCTCCCAATACCGCTACCAGGACGGCTTGGCGTACTATGAATCAACCCGCGACACCGCGAGCCACTTCTTCATCGATTACCTGCCCAAGGGCACCTACGTCTTCGAGTATTCCTCGCGCGTGCAGCACCGCGGCGTCTACCAAACGGGGGTTGCCGCCATCCAGTGCATGTACGCCCCCGAGTTCAACAGCCACTCCGAAAGCCTGAAACTCACCGTCCGGTAGGCCGGTGGGCCGGAGCGACGGCTTGCCCGCCGTAGTCACGCGGCGCGGAACGAAGGCGGGTGGGACGGCGCGACAGTGCGACAGTGCGACGGTCCCTCGGTGGGGAATCAGCGCCGGGAAGGGACAACACCCTTGAACTCCCCGCGCCGAACCCCGAACGCCGTGCGGACCGTGGGTCCTCTCGACCGGCAGCAGAACGCACACGCCCCGTGCTGCGGCTCGAGAGGAGCCGCGGTCCAAACCCTGACGGGCGCGCGCTCGCTCCAGAAGCCACGTCTGCTACGGACCGCGGGTCTTCCTGACCCGCAGCAAGACGCACACAGCCCGGGCTGCTCATTCTGTCTCTTTTCGCGGCCAATGCGCCTTTGTGGTCCTTGGCGGCCTTCTGTTCAACATCGAGTCGGCAACAACCCGATCCGTTGGACGGGTCCGCGCGCGGTTTCAGATCCCGACGCGGTTCGCGGTTGCCCGCAGAAAACGGGAAGGACGCGGGTCGCTTCGGTGTGGTCTGCGTGTTCCGCGGGCCCCAAGGGAGCTTGCGGCCGTTGGCTCCGGTGATTGCCAAGTCGCGTTTCTTCGCTCCTTCGTTGTTCGTCCCGGCCCTCAGTGCCGCCGCAACAGCAGCCGATGGTCGACCCGCCGCGTCTGATGGAACTCGAGGGCGGGAAGATCGGTGATCGTGGGCGACTCGGTCTCGTGGAGGATGCCGCGAGCCATCGCCTGTAACGCCCGCCAGCGGGGCCAATCGAGGTCCGGCGCGTGGGCAATCTGACGGAGCAGACTCCGCCATTCGATGATGATCCGGTCGATGTCCCCTTCGCCGAGCAACTCCGAAGCCCAACGCCGTTTGCTCTCCGGATTGTGGTGCACCCCGGCCACGATCTGTTCGGCGCCCGCGCCGTACTTGGGCGGCACTCCGTTCTCGAGGTAGCCCGGAATCGACTGCAGCCCATACCGTTCGTAGCACGCCATCGCCAGCCGCCCCGCCCACCGGTTGTCCTCCCCGCAGAAGCGAAAGCCGGCGTCCAGGTTTGCCAGGTCGTACACCATCTCGTCGAGCGGGTAGGATTCATCCTCGAGCCCGGCGGCAATCGCCAGGCCGTCGCCTTGCGAAAAGAAGCTGACCACCCGCCCCCGCCGCGTCGGCACTCCACGCTCGTCGACGAGCTTGAGTCGGCGCCACAGGAGGGCGGTGCCGGGCGCCGTCGACAGTTGCCGGCAGGCGGACACCATTGCGCACCGCGCGCAGTCGGGAGACGGCACCTCGCGCTCGCGGGGTTTCCACAGCGCCACGCCATGCGCATCCACCGGCACGCGCCACGTCTGCTCCGCCAGGCTCAGGTGCGCCACGATCCGATTCGGATGCTCGATGAACCGCACCACCGGAGTCCGCTGCGCCGCCAGCCGTTTCTCGAGCAGCGGCGCCACCTTCGCCGTCCACACGGCGCGCAAAGCCTGGCGTCCATTCCACCCTGTCAGCCGCCGCGCCCACTTCGCGAGCCGCACCTGGCCGTCGGCCAGCAGATCCGCCACGGTCACGGACCGGCCATAGACCCTGCCGGCGGCCCCTTGCTCGAGGACCACCAGCAAACCGGTTCCGGTCTTCTCCAACGCCGCCGCCTCGCTCAACACCGTCCGCGGCGCGCGGCTCGCGCTCTGTTCGTCTGCCAACGCCGCACTCCCGGTTTCGGTGTTTCCCGCCGGGGCCCTCTCCCCCGCCCGCGAAACGCCCGGGTAGAGCGAAGCGGCGACGAATACCTCGCGCAACGGGCGCTCGACCAGCTTCGGGTAGTCTTCCCACTCCCCCCGGCTGTTCAGGAACTGACGCACCCGCTTGCGGACGTGACGCGCGCGCTCGGCATCGGTGGGCAGACCGCACGGGGCGTCCGGGTGTTTGCGGGATTCCTCGACACCCAGGACAATGGGTTTGGTGGTGAACAACCGTTCCTGAACCCGGACCGCCTCCGCGAACGGGTCGGCTCCGGCCTCCGCCGCCACGCTCATCAGGCCGAGCAGCGCGCTCCAATCGACGATCCCGCTGCGTGCCAGGTGTCCCGGGTGTCCCTCGCGCATCCGAATGCCGTTGGCCGTCACCACCACGTAGCCGGTCTCGTCGATGCCCCGCCGCCCGGCGCGCCCGAACATCTGCAGAATCTCGTCCGGGCGCAGCGGTTGCTCGACCTGGTCGCGGCGGTAGGATTCGCCGGCCAAGGCGACGCTGCGCAGCGAGAAGTTGATGCCGGCCGCCAGGCCCATGGTGGCAACCACCACCCGCAGTTGGCCGGCCTTGGCCAGAGGCTCGATCACCCCGGCCCGCGCGCCGTAACTGAGACCGCTGTGGTGATAGCTGATGCGCGACTTCAGCATGCGGGCCAGATCGTCACCCACGAGGGCCTTCTGCTCCGGGCTCAGCGCAAGCGGATTGGGAATGGGCAGTTGCCGGGCGAGTTCGGCGGCCAGGACCTCGGCCATCTGCCGGCGGGGCGCGAACAGGAGCAAGGGGCCGAGATCCTCGGCGAGGATTCGGGCCACCAACTGCCCCCAGTAGGTGCGCACCTCGGGGGGCACGCGGTAGTTCAACTGGTCCGAATACACTTCCTCGAGCGGAACCGGCCGGAGATCGTGCCGCACCAACAGCCCCGGACGCCCCAGACGCTGGAGCCAGCGAACCACCTCCTGCGGATTGGCCACGCTCCCGCTGAGCAGCAGCAACTGCGTCGCGCGGGGCGCCAGCGCCAGCGCCAATTCGTAGTTCAGACCCCGGTCGGCATCCCCCAACATCTGATATTCGTCCACCACGAGCAGGGCCGGTCCCTCGCCGCGAATCAAACGGCTCTTCTGCGTCTCCAGCGTCGCCACCAACACCGGCGCGTCCAGATTCTCCGCCAGGTCCCCCGTCGTAATCCCCACGTCCCACCCTCGCGCCCGCCACTCCGCCAGCTTGTCGTTCGCCAACGCCCGCGTCGGCACCGTGTAAATCGCCTGACCATGCCGACGCCCCTGGGTTGCCCACAGCTCGAAGATCAATGTCTTCCCCGCACCCGTCGGAGCGTGCACCACGACGTCCCGCCCTTCCCGTAATGCCGTCACCGCCTGCTGCTGCCAGAGATCGGGCACGATCAATGGCGTCAGCCCCGGCCGACTTTCCAGGGACTCACCCAGGCTTTGCACGCCCCGAACATACCGCATCCCCACCCGAGGGAAAACCGCCGTTTCATTTTCCGGGATTGGCATTTGGCGCAACCTCAGTAGCATTTGGTCGGTGTTGGCGCGGATGACACGGGTATTCTGGAGACAAACCGCCCGCCCCCTCCTCCTCCTGGGGTTGGGGTGTCTCCTCCTGGCCGGATGCCGGACCACCCCTCCGCCGCACCACTCCCCCACGCCCGGCCGCATCGCCCCCGCCGCCACCGACCTCCGGTTTCTCGAGCATCTCGCGTCCGTCCTCGACGCGGACTTCGTCCCCGGCAACCAGGTGACCGAACTCGTCAACGGCGAACAGTTCCTCCCGGCCATGCTCGACGCCATCCGCGGCGCCCAACGGGAAGTCTGCCTGGAAAGCTACATCTTCTGGTCCGACGCCACCGGTCGGCGGTTCATCAATGCGCTGTCCGAACGGGCCCGCGCCGGCGTGCCGACCTACCTCATCATCGACTGGATCGGCTCGCGCTACATCAAGGGGCGCGACCTCAAGGCCCTCCGCGCCGCCGGGGTCCGCGTCCATCGGTATCATCCCCCCTCTCTCATCCGTCCCCTCCGCATCAACCATCGGGACCACCGCAAACTGCTGGTTGTGGACGAGACCGTCGCGTTCCTCGGCGGCGCCGGCGTGGCGGATCTCTGGGACGGCAACGGCGACCACCAACACCATTGGCGCGATTCCTTCTACCGCGTCGAAGGCCCCGTCGTCGCCTCACTGCGTGGCTCTTTTTGGCAACAATGGCGCCACTGCACCCGCCAATCCCCACCCGAATCCGCCGCCAACCCGACCCCATCTCCAACCGGACAGATGTGGGCCCAACCCGTTGCCGACTTCGGCCCCCGCGACGAGGACCTCGTCTACCAACTCTACCGGGAAGCAATCGCCGCCGCACACCACCACATCCGCATCGGCATGGCCTACTTCGTCCCCGATGCCACCCTCGTCGAGGCTTTGCTCGACGCCCGGCGCCGTGGTGTCACCGTGGAAATCCTCCTGCCGGGGAAACACATGGACAGCAAGCCGGTGACTCCGGCCTCGCGCCGGCGCTGGGGCAAGCTCCTCAAAGCCGGTGCCCGCATCTACCTCTACCAGCCGACCATGTACCACAACAAACTCCTGATCGCCGACACCGCCTTCGTCTCGATCGGCTCGGCCAATCTTGATCCCCGCACCTTCCGCAGCAACGACGAGCTGAACCTCAACGTCCACTCCCCTGAGTTCGCCGCCGACCAGATCCGGAGATTCGAACTGGACCTCGAGCGTTCGCGCGAAATCACCTATGGCGAGTGGAAGCGCCGCTCCCTCTGCCAGCGCGTCTACGAAATCCTTGTCTGGCCGTTCATCCCCCTGCTGTAAGAACCGGTGCATCTCCAAGCTGTCCGCGTGGGCGGCCAGCACCGCCTGGCCGCGGCTGCTGGAATGCGATGCCCACGTTCGCGGGCAACGGTGTTGTCCACCCGCAAGAGGTTGAGATTCACCGACCACTTGGAGATACACGGTGTCAGCGCGGACGACAGGGATTTGTCTTGGCGCTTCTCGCCAAGCGCTTTACATTGCGGACAGTCCCAAAGTGGCGTGTCGGCCAACACTTGGCAGCCGGGACGCCAACCAGGGAAACGTATGGTTTGGGGCATCGTGGTACCGCTCCGTGAGGAGCGGACGGTGCGGGTGTCACTGACAAACGAGTGGGCGGCGCCACGTCGACCGCCCCGAACAGCGAGAAATCATGAGTACTCTAAGCAAGAATCGAGGGGCCGGGCTCGCGATCCTGACCAGCTTGACGCTGGCGGCCAACGTCACGTGGGCTCAGACGGTTGACGACTTCATCGTTGATCAGTTCGGCGACGATACCACCCTCAGCTCCTGGAGCCGGGCATGGGGCCTCACCCCCACCTTCGAGTGGGATCCGGACCAAAATGCGGACGGGAATCCGGACACTCCCGGCGCGCTCAAGATCACCATTCCCTTCGATCTGGTGACCCATCAGGGGAACAACGACTGCTGCTTCCAGCGGCCCCTGGGCGAGACCATCGACTTCGAGAACTACACGCGGATCCATTTCGACGTCAAGGTGGACCCGAGTTCTTCGCGTCTATCCACGAGTTGGGGCGCGGGGCAGTTCGGGACCCTGGACGTCATCGCGCGGAACACCGACTGGTCGGTCCAGCTTCACAACATCACGACCGGTGACGCGTGGATGGGCGCCGACGACTATGACGTCTGGAAGCATCACTCCCTCGAGGTGGACAAGACGCTCACCACGCACCACGACATGGTCGCACTCATGTTCCAAATGTGGTCCGGCTGGGTGGAAGGAGACGGCGTCACCGGCGGGCATACCAACACGGTCTATTTCTGGGTCGACAACCTCTACTTGGAGAAGAACACCAACACCGCCCCGCCACCGCCGCCCACGGTCTCCTATAGGCCCGCCACGGGCGGATTGCAGATGATCGCCAGCGCCGGTGGGTCCCAATACCAGCGGCAGGGCTTCCGCACCGTGGACGCCGACAAGTCCTGGGTCGGGGTGACCAGCCCGGTGACCTACGAGCTGACCATCAAGGACGCGCCCCTCAAGGCCGGCTTCCAGGCCCACATGTTCCTCGTCCCCAACTCGACCGGCGATAACGCCCCGGACTGGAATCGGCCGGACACGGTCATGATCTGGATTGAGGACCAGGGCAACGGCGGCGCCAACTTCAACTTCGGCTTCAAAACCAACCAGCCAAGCGCCAACGGCCAGATCTACAACGAAAACCACCTCGCCGAATTGGCCAGCACCAAAGTCCTCGGCACCTGGAAGGTGACCTTCAATAACAACACCGACGTCACCATGACCGCCCCGGACGGCGCCAGCACCAACTTCACCATGGCCGCCGAGGCCGTGGCCCTGTTCGCTGACCCGCTGACCGTCTATTACGGGGTGCAACCGAACAACCTCGATTACATCGGCACCGGCTTCGTCTTCAGCAACGTCAAAATCACCGGCGTCGCCAACCCCATCGACGACAGCTTCCCGGGGCCCGACTTCGATGCGATCTGGGCCAGAGCGGCGGACGACGCGGCCGGCGTCTTCATCTCCGCCGCCGACGTCAAGTGCTGGTTCAACTGGACACTCCCGGCGGTGGGCTTCGGTCCGCAGGTGAGCGCCGCCGTGCACGGAGCGCCGTGGATCGATCTGGATTTGGGCAAGAGCTTCAAGAACGGCGCCCAGCAAAGCCTGCTGGTGTCCGCCTCCGAACTGCCCGCCGGTGATAGCGCCTTCCTCCGCATGATCCAGCGCGAGTTCACCAAACTCCAAGTGCTCATGCCGGGGGAAACCGCCGCCCCGGGCACCGCCACCGGCAAAACCGGCACCCCAACCCCACAAATCGCCGGCGTCGAATTCGACGTCACCGTCAATGCCGTCGATGACACCTGGAACCTCGTCACCACCGGACGCGACGTGGTCAATATCACCTGCTCGGACGACTGGGCCCAGTTGCCGGCGGACGCCGCCTTGGTGAACGGGACCCGAACCTTCACGGTGATGTTCAACCAGGCGGGCACCTTCACGGTCACCGCCACCGATGTAACCGACCCAACCAAGACGGCCAACACCGGCAGCCCCACCCTCTCCCAGTAGATGTCGTCATCTGAGCCAGGACGCCGATCCATACAGGTGGGAGGGACGCCCGGCCCGGGCGTCGAGGTGGGGAGACGAGATCCACGAAGCCGCGCGTCCCTGCCTTCCCCCCGGGGAAAAGGCACGTCCCGACGGCAAGCCAGCCGGGCGCGTCGGTGATATCGGCTGAACGTCGAGGTGGACGACCAATCCACACTGCGGGGCGCCGGGATCCCCCCGGCACCCCGTCGCTTGGAAGAGCCTTCGACGGCAGGGCGCGATCTCCGTATCGCGCCGAGAACATGTGCGTCGGAAACCGCACCACGCGGCGCCCTCGGAGAGGTCGCCCTACCTGCTGTACCCGAACCCTGAACCTCCCAACCTCTGAAGCTCCCCACCATTCTGCATTCCTCATTTCCATCCAGGGGGAGCACTTCGGTCGGTCTGCCGTCCAACACCAGTGTGGGATGCCGAACCCCGGCGCCGTGGCGCCCGCCCTCGGCTCCCAGTTGTCGTGAGCGAATCATGAAAACACGTCTGACCCTCCTCTCCATCATGGCATCCAGTCTCCTCTCTTCAGGCTGCGGAAAGGCGACTGAAGGCGCCTCCGCCCCGGTCGGCAGCCCCCCGGCCTCCGCCGCCCAGTCCATCAACGCCCTGGGCCTCGAACTCCTCGCCCAAGGAACGACCGCCGACACCAACGCACTCCTTTCGCCCTATTCCATCCAGGCCGCCCTCGCCATGACCTTCGCCGGGGCCGCCGGCGACACGCGCGCCGAGATGGCGAAGGTGCTCCATTACTCCGGTGACGAGGCAGAGCTGCATCAGTCGTTTGCCGCCTTGCAGAAGGCGCTCGAAGACGTCGCCGCCCGCAGCACCAAACGCGCGGAGTCCGCCCGCCAACGAGGCGCCACGATGGATCCCGTGATCTTGACCGTGGCGAACCGGTTGTTCGGCCAGGAAGGCTACGAATTCCGCGCCCCCTTCCTGGCTCTCGCCCAGGACACCTACGGCGCGCCTCTCCAACCGATGGACTTCGTTCGCGAAGCCGCCGCCGCCACCAAGGAGATCAACGCGTGGGTGGAGGAGAAGACAATCCGCCGCATCCGTGACCTGATTCCTCCCAACGGCCTCGACGCGGAGACGCGCCTGGTATTGGTCAACGCGATCTACCTGAAGGCGCCCTGGGCCGAACCGTTCTCCGAATCCGCGACCAAACCCGCGCCGTTCCATGTCCGCGGCACACAGCCCCAGGATGTTCCCACCATGGTCCGCAAGGCGCGCTTCGGCTACGCCGATCGGGAAGGATTCACCGTGGTCACGATTCCCTACAGCGGAGGCGAGCTCCAGTTCGTGGTGCTTCTGCCGGACGACAACAACGGGCTGGCGGCATTGGAGGCGAAAGTCACGCCCGAGCTCCTCGCCGCGTGCGCCGATCCCGGCTCGGCCGAACTGATCCTCCATCTGCCCAAGTTCAAGATCGAACCGCCGCTGTTCAAGCTCGGCAAGGTGCTCCAGTCCCTGGGAATGAGATCCGCCTTCGACCGGCCGCGCGGTTCGGCCAACTTCGATCGCATGGCGCCCCGAAAACCCAACGATTACCTCTGCATCTCGGAGGTCTTCCACAAGACCTTCCTCGATCTCGATGAGAAGGGCACCGAAGCCGCCGCCGCCACGGCGGTCGTGATGACGCGCGTCACCTCAGCCATGCCGGACCGGGTCAAGCCCATCGAAGTGCGCGTCGACCATCCCTTCCTGTTTGCGATCCAGCATCGCCCGACCGGCGCCTGCCTCTTCCTGGGACGCATCACCGATCCCAGGGTCAGGCATTAAGAGTTAAGCGTGGCTATACCAGAGTAGCTCGGGAAGGCTGCCGCACAGGCGAGCTCAACTCCCTTCCATGGGTGCGTCAACCCAGGAGGTAGGGACACGCGGCCTCGCGTGTCCGCCCGGTTGTGGGTGACTGGTGCGTGCTCCTTCGAACGGGCGCAGGCACCGGCGTTTCGGAGTTCCCTCCTCGAGACGCCGGCCTTCGCACTCCGCTCCTTCGCTCGTGGCCGGTTACTCGGCACGCAGCTCCCGCCGGCGCAACAGCCGCTGCACGGCTTGCCAGAGGCTCTCGTGCACTTCCCCGATGCCGCGCGACGCGTCCACCACGACCACCCGATCCGGTTCCGCCGCTGCAATGGCATCGAAGCCGCGCTCCACACGCTCGAAGAAGCTGCGGTCCGCGGCCTCGAACCGGTCCGGCAACTCCGCCGCCGCGTTTGCCGGAGATGCGGGGTCGGCCTGCCGCAACCGGCGTCGCGCCTCGCTCGTGGAGACCGGCACCCGCAGGAGCAGCGTGAGGTCCGGTCGCGTCTCCCCAACGGCGAAGCGGATCACCTGCGCCACCTGATCCAGGGCCAACTGCCTGCCGTAGCCTTGATACGCGGTCGTGGAATCGTAAAAACGGTCGCACACCACGATTTCCCCGCGGGCCAGTGCCGGGCGGATCACTTCGCGGACCAACTGCGCCCGGCTGGCGTTCATCAGCAGCAACTCCGTTTCCGGCGTCATGCCGTGGCCGCCCCGACTGTGTTTCAGGGTGTGGCGGATCTCCTCGCCCACGGCCGTGCCGCCCGGTTCCCGCAGGACACAGAGCCGATGTCCAAGGGACTGCAGACGGTCGGCCAACAGGGGGAGTTGCGTGGATTTCCCTCCGCCTTCGGTGCCTTCGAGAGTGATGAAGAGTCCTGGCATGTCGCCTCACTGGATCGCCGTCGCCCGCGGCGGCCCGGTGTTGGTCCCGTCCGCCCGCCGGGTCGCGGGATTGGGCGTGGTCGCGCCCGAGGGGATACGTTCCAAGAGATGTTCGACCAGGGACTCAACCTGCTCCGGGCTGAGCGGTCCTCCTTGGTTCTCCGCAAAGGCGGGCATCAGGGTGTAGGCCTTGCCATACTCGATCCAATGCCGCCAGTGGTCGGCGTCCGTCGGATGGCGCAGCGCGCGGAGGTCGGGCACCAGGGCGGCACGCTGCTGCGCCTCGTGGCAAACGGCGCACACCGCCTGGAACAACTCGCGCCCCTGCTTGCCCTGTCCCGGTTGGGAGTGGCAGACGGCGCAGTTGCCGCGAAAGACAGCCTGGCGGTCGGCGGCCGCCGCCTGCATGTTGCGGAGGCGTTCTCCCACCAGCGTCGGGTCCGGGCTCGGGACGATCACCCGCATGGTCAGCGCCTTGAAACTGCGGTCCGTGTAGACATACAGCATCTTGGTGATGCGCCCGTGTTTGCCGCGGAGATCCATCGAGATCTCGAATTCGCTGTTGGTTCCCGCCGGCAGGACCCAGGGTAACGGCGGCATCTTCGCCGTGGTACAACCGCATGACGTGTGCAAGCGCTGGAGCGCCACGTCCTTCCCGCTGGCATTCGTGAACGCGAACCGCAAAAGGGCATTCGTCGCCCCGGCTTCCACCGCCACCTCCCGCACGTCTTCCGCAAACACCAGTGGGAACGGCTCGAGCACCCGCCGCACCGTGGTCGTCGAAGTCATTCCCGGGGCGGGCAGGCGCGCCCCCGGAGTCGTCGGCGCCGCCGGGGGCGGCGACGGTCGCACCGCGGGGGACCGCGCCGAGGCCGGCACCGATGATGTGCGCGCCATCGCCGGCACCGCTTGCAGCGGCGGCGTAGTCGGCCGCGGCGGCGGCGATGGCGGCGCCGGTGGCAACGGCGGCCCGTTGGTTTCGGCCGCCCGCCCGAAAGACAGGACGGATGCGGCCAGGAAACCCGCCAGCGCCATGCGCTTCATCCACTTCCTGGAACCTGGGCGCTTGGGCTGCATCATCCGCTTAGACCCGTTTCAGTCGCGGTCCCTTCGGGGTGTCTTCAATCAGCCACCCCCGCGCCTTCAGTTCGGCGCGCAGGGTGTCGGCGCCGGCGAAGTCGCGCGCTTTTCGTGCCGCCTGCCGCTGCTCCAGAAGGGCCAG
Organism: uncultured Verrucomicrobiota bacterium; assembly: GCA_964432995.1. Lineage (GTDB taxonomy): Bacteria > Verrucomicrobiota > Verrucomicrobiia > Limisphaerales > JAHDYP01 > CAYSPU01. The sequence continues at coordinate 30,698 of CAYSPU010000003.1, read as the reverse complement.
CACGTCGGCCGGCACCTCGTCGTTCCGGCGCAAGCCCACGCCCAACACCGCGTCCACAGCCTCCCAGGCGGCCAGGGCCGCTGCCGCCGCTTCTGCGGTCATCCGTCCGTCGGCCAGTTGGCGGTTCATTTCGCGCACCCAGTCGAACACGGCCCCCCAGGCCGCCGAGACGTTCAGGTCGTCGTCGAGGGCCTGGCCGATGGCCTCCGGCAGCGAGGGCGCCGGCGGCGCCGAGGTTGTCCCCGCCGCTTCGCGGAGCTTGGCAAGGCAATCGTCCAGCCGTGTCAGGGCGCTGCGGGCGCCGGTCAGGTTCTCGAGGGTGAAATTGAACGACTCCCGGTAATGGGCGGTGAGGAGGAGATATCGCACTTCGCGACCGGCATACCCCTTGGTCAGGAGATCGCGCAGCGTGTAGAAGTTGCCCAGGGACTTGCTCATCTTCTTCCCCTCGGCCATGAGGTGCGCTCCGTGCAGCCAACACCGGACAAACCGCTCGCCCGGCGGCAGTTCGCCCGTCCCTTCGCTCTGCGCAATCTCGTCCTCGTGATGGGGAAAGATCAGGTCTTCGCCCCCGAGGTGGAGGTCAAAGCTGAGGCCGAGGATCTTCCGGCTCATGGCGCTGCACTCGATGTGCCAGCCGGGGCGCCCCTCGCCCCACGGGCTTGGCCAGAACACCGGGCCGTCCTCCGGCACCCGCGCCTTCCAGAGGGCGAAGTCCGCCACCGCCTCCTTGGCGTACTCGTCGTTGCTCACCCGCTCTCCCGGCCGCATCTCCTCGAAGTTCAGCCGCGTGAGCTGGCCGTAGGTGCCCCCGGCCGCCTGGTACTTCTCGATGCTGAAATAGACCGAACCGTCCGGCGCCTGGTAGGCGATCCCCCGGTCCATCAGTCGTTGCACCATTTCCAGCATCTCCGGAATATGCTCCGTCGCCCGCGGCAGGTGGTGCGGACGCCGGCACCCCAGAGCCGCGTGATCCTCCAGGAAAGCCGCCTCGTACTGACGCGTGTAGTCCGTCAGCGACCTCCCGGACTCGCGCACGCGGGCGATGATCTTGTCCTCCACGTCCGTGATGTTCATCACGTGCGTCACCGCGTAGCCGCGGAACTCGAGATGGCGGCGCAAGAGGTCGGCAAAGACAAACGTGCGGAAGTTGCCGATGTGCGCGATGTCGTAGACCGTGGGGCCGCAGCAGTAGAGCCCGACCTGGCGGCCGGAGGGGTCCCGCGGTACAAAGTCGTGCACCGACCGCGTCAGCGTGTTGAAGAGTCGCAGTCCCATAGAAACCGAGTGGGGTGGAAGGGTGGAGAGATGCCGGCTTCAGACGGCGGCCACCGGAAGGGTGAACGCGAAGATGGCTCCTCCCGTTTCCGCGTTCCGCGCTCCGATGCGCCCCTGGTGGTCGTCGATGATCCTTTTGCAGATGGAAAGTCCAAGCCCGGTCCCGCTCGGCTTGCCATAGGTCGCAAACGCCTCGAACAGCCGTGGCGCAATCTCCGGCGCGATGCCGTTCCCCGAATCCTGAACCTCGACCGTCAGCTCGTTCCCCTTCTGCAAGAAGCGGAACGTCAGCGTCCCGCCGTCCGCCATCGCATCGCAGGCGTTGTTGGCCAGGTTGTGGAACACGTGGGTCAACCGTTTCGGATCCATCAGCACCATCACGCGCGGAACCGCATTCTCCCGCACCAACGTCACCCCCCGGGACGCCACTTCTGTGGCCATCTCGTCCAGCAGCGGCCCGGCGTATTCCGCGAAGTCCACTCGCGCCAGGGCCACCGGCGTCCCGCTCCCCCGCGTGAACTCCAGCAGTTCGCTGATCATGTTGGTCAACCGTTCCACCTGCCGCCGGATCCGCGCGCATGACGTCGCCCGCATCTCCTTGGACGTCGTCTCCAATCCGGCGATGTCCGAGGAGATGCCGATGATGTTCAAGGGGTTCTTCAGGTCGTGCACGATCGACCGCGCAAACCGGCCCACCAGCGCCAACCGCTCCGCCTGCACCACCTCCCGCGTATACAACGCGTGAAACTCCCGCATCCGCTGGCTGAACTCGCGCACCATGGAGATCGCCAGCATCGGCGACCGCTGGAGCGCCGCCAGCACCGCCACGCTCGGCAGAAAACAGAGGCGCACGTCCGTCTCCGCCGACACCGTCGCCGACCGTGCTCCAGTGTCCACAATCGCCATCTCCCCGAAGTAGTCGCCCGACCGCAAGTGCGACAGCACGCGCCTCTGGTCTCCACCCACCAGACAGGAAACCTGCACCACCCCCTCCAGGACCACATACATCCCGTCGCCCGGGTCACCCTCCTGAAAGACGCACTCCCCGGCCCTGAGACTCCGGATCTCGGATGACTGTTCCAGAGTATCGACGTCGGTCGGCGGGAGACCGCTGAAGAATTTGCTGTGACGGAGCGCGCCCACGGCCGGTTACTCTAGTGGAAAAGCCAGGGCCGTAAAGCGCGGAAACGACTCGTCGGATGCGCGGCCCGGCATCGCACCCGCCGGTTCTACCAATTGACAGACAGCCATACTTCCGCATGATCGGTTGCTGATGCTATGCCCCGGCTAGCCACCTCTTACTTGCGCGCACCCTCGCGCCGCTCGCGGCCGGCGCTGCTCGCCGCCCTCGGCCTCGCGCTGGCGGCATGCCCGCTGTCCGCCCAGACCCGCGAGGTCGGCGAGCTGTACGCCCGGAATTGCGCCGGTTGCCACGGGGCCAACCTCGAGGGCGGACAGACCGACAGCCTCCTGGATGACCATTGGATTCACGGAAAGAGCGACGACGAAACTCTCTTCCGCATCATCCGCGACGGCGACGAACTCAACGGCATGCCGCCCATGAAGGGTGATCTCAGCGATGCGGAGATCCGGGCGTTGGTGGTCTTCATGCGCGAGAAGGCGGCTGCGGCGAAGACCGCGCCGGCGGGCTATGCCAAGCCGGACAGTGACCAAGTGGTGAGCAGCCGGGAGCACCGTTTTCGGTTGCGCACGGTGGCCGAGGGGCTGTCGACACCCTGGTCGCTCGCCTGGCTTCCGGACGGGCGGATGCTGGTGACCGAGTTGCCCGGGACGCTGCGCCTGGCCGAGCGCGCCGCGGCAAGCCTCAGGCCGGTCACGGGAACCCCGGCGGTGCGCTACCAGGGCCAGGGCGGACTGATCGAGGTCGCACCCCACCCGGGCTACGAGACCAACGGCTGGATCTACCTGGCCTACGCGGAGGCAGGCGCCAGGCCGGAGGCGCGTGACCACGGAATGACGGTGGTCGTGCGGGGTCAGATCCGGAACCTCTGCTGGACGAATCAGCAGACCGTCTTTCGTGCGCCCGAGTGGAGCTATCGGCCCGGCAACGTGCATTTCGGCTGCCGGCTGGTCTTTGACAACGACGGCCATCTCTTCTTCGCGATTGGCGAGCGCGGGCACATGCAGGATGCGCAGGACCTCTCGAGGCCGAACGGCAAGGTGCATCGCGTGCTCGATGACGGGCGGATTCCGCCGGACAACCCGTTCGTGGGGAGGAGCAACGCGCTCCCCACGATTTGGAGCTACGGCCACCGTAACCCGCAGGGCCTGGATCGGCATCCGGTGACGGGGGCGCTGTGGGAGACCGAGCATGGGCCGCGGGGCGGCGACGAACTGAATCTCATCCGCCGCGGGGTGAACTACGGCTGGCCGATCATCACCTACGGCATGAACTACAACGGCACGCCGATCACCGCCCTCACGGCCCAGGCAGGCCTGGAACAGCCCGTGGTGTACTGGACGCCCTCCCTGGCCGTATGCGGCATCGAGTTTTACCGGGGCGACCGTTTTGCGCGCTGGCGGAACAACCTCCTGGTGACCGGCCTGGCCTCCGAAGAGATGCGCCGGCTGATCCTCGACGGGGACCGCGTGGTCGAACAGGAACTCCTCTTCAAGGGCCTCGGCCGCGTGCGCGACGTGTCCACCGGCCCTGACGGCCTGATCTACGTCGTCCTGAACAAGCCCGACAAAGTGGTGCGCCTGGAACCGGTCAGCCCGTGAAACGCGCGTCCCACTCGCTGCCCACTTGCTTCGACCTTCCGCGTCCGGCTGTCCGCCAGCCTCTGGAGGCGCAGCACGGGACCGAGCTCAGAGGAGTGCCGTGCTGAAGTAGCGTTCGGCGCGGTCGGGGAGCACAGTGGCGATGTTGCCGTGGATCCTCTTCGCCAATTGCCGTGCGGCCCAAACGTTCGCTCCGGAAGAAATGCCCACGAGCAGTCCAAAGTCGCTGCCCAGTTTCCGCGTGGTCTGGATCGCGTCCTCGTCGGTCACCTCGATGATCTCGTCCACCAGCTTCACATCGAGAACGGCGGGGATGAACCCATCGCCGATGCCTTGGATCTGGTGCAGACCGGGTTCGTGCCCCAGCAGGGCCGACACGTTCTTGGGTTCCACCGCTACAATGCGGACGCCGGGCTTGTGTTCCCGGAGGAACTTGCCGACACCCTGCAGCGTCCCCCCGCTGCCCACGCCGGCGACAAAGGCGGCGATGTCCCCGTTCATTTGCCGCCACAGCTCGTGCGCCGTCTCCTCGTAATGCACTCGGGGGTTGTCGGGATTCTCGAACTGTTGGGGCACGAAGACGCGTGAGTCTTCGGCCTGCATTTGCCGCACCCGCTCCACCGCGCCCGGGAGGCTCTCGTGGGCCGGCGTGAGCACCAGATCCGCGCCCAGGCTGCGGATCAGCTTCTTCCGCTCCACACTCATGTTCTCCGGCATGACGATGCGAACCTGGTAGCCCTTGAGCCGTCCGACGAGCGCGATGCCGATCCCCGTGTTCCCCGAAGTGGGCTCGACGATGATGGAATTGGGCCGCAACCGGCCATCGCGCTCGGCTCCCTCGATCATGGCGAGCGCGACGCGGTCCTTGATGCTGCCTCCGGGGTTCAGGAACTCGGCCTTGGCAAAGATCAGTGCGTCCTTGAGGCGGACCAGCGGCGTGCGGCCGATGAGATCCAGAATGTTGTCGGTGAGCATACTGGTGCGGCCGATTCTTGTGGTTTCCGGGCTTGAGGCAAGCCCGAAGCGGCAGCCTGAAGTCAGCGGAGCGCGCCTCAGGGAGAGCAGATAAGCACAGAGGTTATCAATGTCCCGACGCGAACAGCCCGTAGTCCGGCCATGACGATCGTGCCGATTGCAGACTCGCCAGCGGGAACAGCCCAGCGCCGACCGGCGAACGTTTCAGCGCGGAAATGCCCGGTTCAGGAGGGGCGAGGAGCGCGGTCCATGAACGCGGCTCGTCGGCGCCAACTCAGGAGCGGTTCAATCCGGCCGAGGGCGCCGCATGCGAGCGCAGCCAGGCGGGCGGCTTCCGGGCTGTTCTGCAATGACCAGGAGTGTTGGGCATGTTCGAGGGCCAACGACCAGTCCCGGCAACGCAGGGCGCGGAGAGCGGCCCGCGCGGATTGCGCGGCGGCGAGTCGGACGGCGCCCAGCATCGAGAGGTCGCAGCCGCAGCGCGTGCAGGTGGCGGCGGCAAGGTCGGTGGGCTCGTTGAGTTTCCGGCAGGCGGGACAGGTCAGGCGCACGGTCAGTCCTCGAGGTAGAAGATGAGATCGGACAAGGTGTCGTTCTTGTCGCGCAAGGCGGTCCAGTCGCGGCTCGCGATCGCGGTGGCGCTGTGGTGCAGGAGGGCGCGGATTTCCTCGGCGTCATCGGGGCTGATGTTCTTCTGCAGGAGGATCTCGCCGCGTTTGCGCAGGTCTTTGGCAGTGGCCAGGAGTCCTTCCGGAGCGATGTGCTCTTCCGGGGAGGCAAGGGGGGCGCCAGGGGCTCGGTCCGCGGCGGCGCCGGGCTCGGGGCTTGGGCTTTCGGCGGGCGCGACGAGAGCAGCGACGTTGCGCCGGGCTTCCTCGAGATCGAGGGCACGATGGGCGCGGCGAGTATCCATGATGACCGACCGGGCGAGGCTCGTGCTCTTTTCGGAGGCGGTGACCTGGAGCATGCCGTTGAGGTCGAGTTGGAAGTGGATGACGACCGGGTTGCCGGCGGGGACATCGCGGAGGCCTTCCACTTGGAATTCGCCGATCAGGGTATTCTGTTCCGGGAGGAGGTTCTCGCCCTGGTAAGCGGTTACGTGGATGGCTTCCTGCCCGTCGGTCATCGTGAAATAGACTTCGGACTTGCTGGCCGGGAGCGGGGTGTTGCGGCGGATGATGGGGCTGCAAATCAGGCGCGGCGGGTAAGTGCTCGCATCGACCACGGCGGTGCTGAAGGTGTGCGGGGTGATGTCCACCAGGATCGAATGGCGCGAAGCCCCGCCGATGATGGCGCCCTGCACGGCGGCGCCCATCGCCACAATCAGGTCGGGACTGATCTCCCACCGCGGTTCGAGGTCAAGGCGTTCTCGCAGGAGTTGCTGCACCAGCGGCGTGCGGGTGGATCCCCCAACGAGCATCACCTTGTCCAGGTCTTTGTGGGTGAAGTGGGCGTCCGCCAGGGACTGATGCACGCAGGTGAGTGTCTTGTCGAGCAGCGGCCGGATCATCCGCTCGTAGTCGTCCCGCTGGATTTCCAGTTCGAGATGGTGGGATCCGGCGAGGTACTCCTCGCGCACGCGCACGTAGGGTTCGTCCGACAGCCGGCATTTGGCCTGTTCGAGGATGAGCTTGAGCCGGCGCAGGACCGCCGGCGTCTGGCGGAGGTCGAGCGCATGCTGTTGCTCGAACTCGCTCAGGGCATGGGTGACGAGCAACTGGTCAAAGTCGTCGCCGCCGAGGCGGGTATCGCCGTGGCTGGCTTTGACCTCGACGACGCCCTGTTCGACGAGCACCAGGGAGACGTCGAAGGTGCCACCGCCCAGGTCGTAGACCAGCATGGTGTGCTCCTTGGTCTCGCCGGCGCCATAGGCCAACGCCGCAGCGGTGGGTTCGTTGATGATCCGGACCACTTCCAGTCCGGCCAGTTCGCCGGCAACCCGGGTGGCCTTGCGCTGGCGTTCGTTGAAGAATGCCGGGACCGTGATGACCGCCTTCGCGATCGGCTGCCCGAGCACCTTCTCCCCCTCGACCTTCAACTCCCGCAGGATGAACGACGAGATCTCCTCGGGCGAGAACTCGCGGGTGCCCAGTCTGATGCTGGCGTCTTCGCCCATCCGGCGTTTGACGGACAGGATAGTCGATTCGGGCGCAGCCACCAACTGGTTGCGCGCAGCCTGACCGACGATGAGTCTGCCGTCGGCATCCAGCCCGACGCACGAAGGCAGGGTGGGTTGGCCGTGAACGGGGAGGACGCGCGTCTCGCCGTCGACCACGACGGCCAGCGCCGGGCTGGTGGTGCCTAGATCGATGCCTACAATCAGGTCTTTCATGGGGATTCCGAATGTCGCGAGCTGACTTTCACCTGGGCGAGCCGCAGCACCGCTCCGTGCCGGGCATAGCCGGGAAGGACTTCCTGCAGAACGCTCCGAGGCGGCGCGAGGGGATTCGGTTCGACCGCCACCGCGCTCATCGTGGTGGGATCGAACGGAGCGCCCACCGTTTCGATTCGGGTGATGCCTTCTTTCTGAAGCAAGGCCTCAAGGTGGCTGCGGAGAATCTCCAACGCGCGGCGTTGGGTCTGCCAGGCTTGGCGCCAGTCCCGGTCGTTCCACCACCAGGACCGGCTGGGCGCGCGGCCAAAGGCCTCCGTCAGGCGTTGCGTCCGGTCAAGCAGATCGACCAGCGCCAGGCAATGCGCCTGCGGCAGCGTCTCCGACTCCGGACCGGGGCGTTCCGCGAGCAAGGCGCGCAGTTGGCTCAGGTCGCCCTGGAAATGGTCCAGGATCTCGCTCCATTGGCTGATGGCTTCGGCCGAGCGACGGTTAGCCTTGCGCGACTCGGCGGAGAGGATCGCCAGCTCTTCGAAGAAGGAGTAGAGATCCGGTGCGGCGGTTTCCTCGATGCCGTCCGAAGCGAACTCCGGGGGGGCGTCCAGGGCCGCGATCCAGCGCTCGAAGTCGGCGCGCAAGGCGTCTTTCCAGTCCGCAGGCTCCGATGCGGCGTCGTGCGGCGCGGTTCCTACCTGTTCGGAATCGGCGTAGTCCGTTTCCGCGCCGGTGTCCTCAGCGGACGTTGGGGCGGGCGCGGCTTCGGGCGATGGCGGAGCGTCGGGCTCGGTGGACCGCGGGAGAGACGAGGGGGACGGCTCGGGATTCATTGTTTGGCGCAGGACCGGAGGAGTTCCTTGAGGGCGTTGAAGGTCGGTGGCTCGGGAGTCGGCACGAGGGGAGCGGCGGCCAGGAAGGCGTCCAGAGGCGACTCCCCGGGCGCCGTGGTGTCGAACAGGGTGTGCCGATGCCGGCTGGATTCGTCCTTGATCTGACTGTAGGCGGTCGTGAGGGCCTGGAATCGTTGCGGATCGTGTTCCGGCGTGGCGGTTCGAATCGCCTCGAGATAGGCTTGGCGAACAGCGCGATCATCGGCTTCGAGCGGCACGCCCAGGACGAGATAGGGACTCATGGTCAGAACGGTAACTCGGGTTGATTGTGCGGATCAGGTCGCGGGCGTGGCGGCGGCGGCGGACACGGTGCAGCCGGGCACGGTCGCGGGGGTGGCGACCCTGATGGCCGCCCTCCCGCCTGGGCGAGTCGGATGAACATCTCCCAGATCTCCCGCGGCATTCCGGGTGGCGGCCGACGTCGCAGTTCCTTGATTTGGCCGGGGGTGGCTTCGGCGATCAGCTCGGCAACTTGCTCAAACTGGGCCATGACGGCCGGCGACGGTGGCCCCGACGGCCCGTCCCATCCGGCCGGTTCAGAGTCATCGTCCTCTTCCTCGTCGCCCCAATCCTCGGGGTCGAGCCCGGCCTCAGGTCCGGGGACCCGGTGACGGTCCAGCCGGTTCAGAGTGGACCGGGCGGCGCTGGCCGTGGAATCGTCACCCCGGCGCTGGGCTTCCTCGATGATGGACCGCAGGTCTTGCTCGACGGCCTCGGCCGATGCGGCACTGCACAGGCCCGGACCATTCAACAGGAGGCAGAGCCGGAAGAAGGGGTCCTTCGGATCTTGCTTGATCACGCGATCGGCGATGCGCCTGATCGTGGCGTCGAGGTTCGCGGGGATTGCCATGACCGCAGCCACGGCTTCGTCGCGGGTGAAGAGTCGAGAGAGCGCTTCGCGCACGTAGGCTTCGAGTTGGGCTTCCTCGTGTCGGCACCGATTGCCCAGCAACTGTCTCCAGTATTCGAGGATCCGGAACAGCGCGGCGACGCGACCGAGCTGCGCGCCCGAACGCATTTGGGCGGTGAACTCCTCGAGCCATCGGCCGCGCTGCGTGGGGGCGTAAACCCGCTGCACGAGGTGCAGGTGGAGCAGGAAAGCCTCAAGCGAGGGACTGGCCGCGCGTGCCTCCTCGACTCGAGTCTGCCCCAGCGTGGCATCGCCGAACAAACTCTCGAGCAAGCCTTGCCTCCCAACCACCGCCCACCGCCCGCGGAGCAGGTTGTCGGGTGACTCGACGATGAACTCCTCGAGAGCCGACCACGATTGGCGCGCCAACTCGATCCGGCCCCCCTGGTATTGCTGAACGGCTCGCTGAATCCGCCCTGCGACCAGCGCCTCGGGAATCGCCGGATCCAAACGGTCCAAGGCCAGGGCGCGTTCGAGGTATCCGATGCCCTTCTTCAGCGCATCGCGATCGAGACAGTTCTGCCCGGCAAGGAGCAAGACCTCCTTGCGGTCCGGAAACTGCCGCGTCATCTGATCCAACAACCGATTGCGTTCTCCTGCCTGCCCGAGCTTAGCGTACACCTCGCAGAGCTTGAGGTGCGCCTCGAGGTTGCCCGGGTCCGCCTCGACCGCATTCTTCAGCGCGGCGACGGCGTATGCGCCGGAGCGGAGCGTCGGCTGCTGCCGGGAAGTGCGCGCGAAGAACGGCACGGGGCCGAAATCATCTTGCTCTTCGCGGGCCAGTTGTTCCCCCAACCATGCGTAGCCCAGGGAATCGCGGCGCGGGCTCGGACCATGAACTCGGCGCAACAGCGCCAAGTACTCGCGCCAGTTTCGATCCAGCACCCGGGGCTCGAGCTCCTTGGCCAAGTTGAGGCATACCGCGCGCAGGGCGAGCGCCTGTTCGGTCTTGCTGCGCCCCTTGCGCTCGAACCCGAGCCGCTCGAACGATGCCCCGAGCCGATCCGCCTGTGCCGCCGGCAACGAATGAAGCGAATTGAAGCAAAACTCGCTCACGACCCCAAGTGGATCGGGCCCAACAGAAGGGAAATCGGGCACAGCGCGACGCAGCCCCTCGTAGGCCTCAACGTGCCGGCCCTTGCGCCAGGCCCGGTCCGCGTTCAGAAGGACCGTCGCCAACCTCGGCTGACCCAAGATCCGACAGGCAACCTCCAGTTCCGCCTCGCTCGCCGGATGGCGCCGACCCGCCGGCGCCGCGATCAGCAAACGGTAACCGGCCGCCACCTGCGCCGGGACCGATCCCGCCGGTAGCTTGTCAAAACAGCGGAGGGCCACCACCCGGTCCCCCCGATAGAACGCAACCAGCCCCTTGACGAAGAACTTCCAGTGGCCAAACACGGAATCCCGCGGCAGCGGCCGAAGGGACTCGAGCGCCCCCTCGTAATCCCGGGCGCAGAGCGACGCCAGCGCCTCGAGCAACGCCTGCAGTTCTGCCGCCAGCGCCGGCGCCGCTGCCTGCTCCGCGCCGACAGCGGCAAAGCCCAGGACGAGATGATCCGCCAGCCGGATGCACTCCGGCTCCGTACAGCTTCGGTCCGGCTCGGCCAACCGGCGCAGCGCCTGCCGGCGCAAGGTGTCCGGGTCGCCCCGCGCGCAGGCCAGGTCCTCGTGGACGGCCTCGACCGCCGACGCCGGGGCGATGGTCCGAAGATAGGCGAGGACCTGCTCCGCCTCGGCCAACAGCCCCCGGGCGATCATGTCGCGGGCCAGGCCGACATTGGCCTCGATCAGCAGCGGCAGATACCGGTGACGATCCCGTTTGCAGAGCAGTTTCGCCTCGTCGCGCGCCTTGCGCCAGCAGCCGGCTGCCAGATGGGCGCGCACCGGTCCTGCCAACGGATCGGTCGGCGGCGGACCAGCGCTCATCGCGGGAAGTTCCGTGCTTTCGGGCGGCACCAAGCCGCAATCGAACCAAACCTCCGCTGGATAACAAGTGCAGAAATGAGCCCAGTGCAGAAATGCGCCCCGGATCCTCGCGTATGTGGCGCTGGGGGTTCGGTCGCCCCCCGTCAACGCGCACGATTCGCCGCGGCGGACGGGCGCTCTGTCGGCTCCGGGAAGATCTCGCCTCGGCGGCGGGATCTCATACAAAAGGGGAGTTCAAACTGCTTTCACCAAGCCCGTTCGCGCCCGGTCCATTTCCGGGCAGCCTGCCTTGCGCGCCATGCACACAAGGCGGGGCGACCTCTCCGAGGGCGCCGGAGAATGGCACGTCGGCGAGTCGGCCGTGACGCCGCCGTTCCGACCCGCCGCAGAAGACGGGGATCCTCGACTGTGCCCGAGGCCTGCATCTGGCGGCGCGATACGGAACCGGGCCCCACCAGTACTCCGAGTGGCGGCTCCCAACAGGCGCAGACACGCGAGGTGCGTGAGGGCCATGCACCGGCTTGCCCGGCAACCGACGCCGAGGCTACGATGGCCGGCGGCATGGCGGAGCGCAGGCGGCAAGTACCGACGGCAATCCTGCCGACGCGGACGCGCGCGCAACGCGCGGCGGCGGTTCGGCGGGCGGCTTCCTTGTTGCGGGCCGGCGAGTTGGTGGCGTTGCCCACCGAGACGGTGTATGGCCTGGCGGCCGACGCCCGCAGCGCCGAGGCCGTTCGTCGGGTTTTCACCGCGAAAGGCCGCCCCGCCCACAACCCGATCATCGTTCACGTCGACGGGCTGCGCATGGCGCGCGCCTGCGTGGCCGAATGGCCTCGAGTGGCGGCGGATCTCGCCCGGGCGTTCTGGCCGGGGCCGCTCACGTTCGTCTTGCGACGCTCGTGCCTGATTCCGGACGTGGTCACGGCGGGAGGCGACACGGTGGCGGTTCGGTGCCCGAACCATCCGGTGATGCAGGCGGTGATTCGAGCCTGCGGTTTCCCGCTGGCCGCGCCGAGCGCGAACCGGTCGGCGGAGGTTTCCCCAACCACGGCGGAGCATGTGCGCCAGGGGCTGGCCGGTCGGATCCCCTGCATTGTCGACGGAGGCCCTTGCCCGGTCGGTATCGAGTCGACGGTGCTGGACTTGACGGTGAGCCCGCCGCGGATCTTGCGACCGGGAATGATCCACGAGGAATCACTCCGGGCGGTGGTGGGCCGGCTGGCCCGCCGGAGGGCCGGACGCGGAGCCGTGTCCAGGAGTCCCGGCTTGCTTGAACGACACTACGCACCACGGGCGCGGCTGGCCGTCGTCCCGTGGAGACGCCCGACGCAGTTGGCGTCCGCGCTGAAGGAGTTGGGCGCGGTGCCGGAGCGAACGTGGGTCCTGGCGCATCGGGTGATTCCCGAGCCGCGCTTCGTTCGTGGGGTGAGTGTTCTGCCGCACGATGCCACGGCCTTCGGGCGGGCGCTGTATGCGACGTTGCATCGGTGCGACGCGGCCGGGGTGGAGTGGATCGTGGCGGAAGCGGTGCCGGAGACACCCGAGTGGCTCGGGATTGCGGACCGACTCCGGCGGGCGGCCACGCGCTGAGCGGTGACGATTTCAACAGGCCGCGAAGATCCGCAAAGCCGGGACCTTTGCGCCTTCGTTTCTTTGTTGTTCATCCTTCTTCCACTCGACGCAGCCGCACGGCCGTCCGATCCCAAGCCCTTCCGCCACCTTGCGGATCTTCGCGCGCTTCCGTTCCCGTCTCGCGCGGCGGACGGGGATGAGCCGGCTACTTGACGTACAGCGCGGCTTCGAGGTCGCGGACGAGCACGCTCATGAAGGGATAGCGCTTGTCCGGGGCGACATCGATGCACTTGAGGATGATCCGCTCCAGGCCTGCGGGGATGTCCTCGTTGAGCTCCCGCGGGGTGGCAAAATCCGTGGTGCGATCGAATTGCCGGCGCAGAATCTCCTCCGGCGTATCCCCGGGGAACGGCTTGCGTCCGGTCAGAAGTTCATACGCCGTCACCCCGAAGGCGAAGATGTCGACGCGGTGATCGATGGGCTGGCGACGGATCTGCTCGGGGGCCATGTAGGCCGGCGTGCCGGGGTTCTCGGACATTTTCTTTGGGAACTCGGGACGCGGCTGGGCGATGTCGAAATCGACCAGCCGCAGGCTGGCGTTGCGGCTGAGGAGGACGTTCTCCGGCTTGAAGTCGAGGTGCATGTAGCCGCTCTCGTGGACATGCTCCAGCCCCTGCGCCATGTCGATCAGCACCTGGCTGATACTGTCGGTCAGGACGGGATCGTTGCGGGCGCTGAGGAGTTTCAGGTTCTCGCCCTCGACGTATTCCATGAGGAGATAGAGGTCGCCCTCGATCCTGCCGTGGCCTTCGTAGCCGATGACGAACTGATGGCTGTGAATCTTCGACAGGATGTCGCATCCGCGGACGAAACGGCGTTTGGCGGCGACATTGAAGCGGAGGTTGTGGTGGAGCCGCCGGAGGGCGAACGCCTTCCCCGTGGTGTCGGTGGCCAGCCAGATATCGGCCATGCCGCCGCTATTGATCAACTCCTGCAGGTAATAGGGGCCGAATTGCCCCGGCTCTGGTGGCTGGGCTTCTTGTTCCGGGGCTCCTCGTTTCCAGAACCACGACATGTCAGTGAATTCCCCGGCTGATGTAACACGCGGCCCGCGCCCGCGCCACTGGTTTTTCGGCCGCTTCCCGCGCGCGCCGGTCGGTCACTTGTTGACGGAATACTCCTGTCGGCCGGTAACGAGACCCGTGATCGTCCCGGCAAAACCGACGAGGAACAGCAGGGGATTGACCAGCAGCAGAAGCGGAGTGTGCCAGTCCCGCACCCGCCAGGACTCGAGATTCGTCAGTTGCGAGACGACACCGATCGTGAGTCCGACCTCGAGAGGAAAGAACGGCAACAGAAGAACGAGGGGGTAGAGGTACTTCGCCAAGTGGTGCGTTACATGGCTCACGTAGGGGACGCGACGCAGCCCCGGGCCCCAACGCCGCACCAGGGCCCCGAACGATTGGGCCAACTGATAGTGCTTCTTGAACAGATGCACCCAGGTCGGTCTCCCCGTCTGCAAATGAAGATGGATCACTTCCACATCCGGGGCGACGAGCACCTCCCCCTCCGCGCTCAACCGCAGATACAGGTCCATGTCCTCGCCGGCAAAACTGAAGTTCCGGGTGTCGTAGCCGCCGATCTTCCGCAGGACGTCCTTGCGGATCAGATCGAACTTCCCGCTGATCCCTTGCCGGACGCGGCCCACCCACCGGGCCATCATCACCTTCCCCCAGAAGTTGTAGCACGCGTACACCTCCTCCGGGAGCGTCACCAGCGCCACCGCCGCCACCCGGCCCGGATGGCACAGGTGAGCGTAGAGTCGTTCCAAGGCGCGCGCGTCTCCCGGCAGACAGTCCTGCTGCATGTGCAGGTGGTACTCGCCGGTGCTGTGCTCGAGACCCAGGTTGTAGTCCCAACTCAGTGCCACGTCGTTCGGGTTCTTGATGTGCCGGATCTCCTCGCCGGGCGGCAGTTCCGCCAACGGCCGCGGGCTGCTGTCGATCAGCAGGATTTCGTGCGGTCGCAGCGTTTGGGCCCGGAGCGCGGCCAGCAACCGCGGCAGATCACCCAGGTTCCCGTAGATCGGGATCACCACCGAGATTTTTGGGGGGCTCTCCACTCGGAATTGGGGGCGGCCAGGCTGCTCTTTGCGGACGCTACGTCGCCCTGGTCCCGCGAACGCGTCCCGGCGCGTGTCGCCGTCCGACCGCCCTTTGCGGTCCCGAAGACCACGGCCCGCGCCACCTGACCTGCTCCTCACTCATGGTGCAGGCAGAGTCCGCAAGATTGCCCCGGCCCGCAAGCGGATTTCTGGTGCAGGGCACGCACGCGCAGATCAAGGAGTTCTGTGGGCTGCTCGCACCGCCGGCGGGTTGATGGCGCACAGCGGGGAGGTGGGGAGGTTCAGCGGTTCACGGTTCGGAGGTTCACGGTTCCGCGGTTCAGGGTTCACGGCTTGGTGGGCGGACGACCCCGCGCCGTCCCGGCGGGCAGCAGCCCAACGTGCCGAACGCGCGGTCGAAGCTTCCGAAAGCAATCGTCCTGCGGAGCGCCGCGTTGAACGCGGCCAGAAACACCGTCGCGAATCACGTTCCTCTGGCCGGCTGCATGCCAGCGCTCCGACAGACGGGCGCGGGGTCGGAGCTTCCAACGTTTCCCGGCATGTCGTTACTTCCACCACGGGGGACCGGTCGCTCCGATTCGGGGCTCGGCTCTCCGTCCGCTGGCTTGGCTCGCATCCTTGCGACGGTCACCCGGATCCTCGCGTAAGTGGCGCTGGCGGTTCGGTCGTCCCCCGTTGTCGCGCGGTTTTCTTCCCTGCAGACGGGCGCTCTGTCGGCTCCGGGAAGATCCCGCCTCGGCGGCGGGATACTATACCATCACTGGAGAAGGAGCCCGCGGAGCGGGATCCAGCCAAATCCGCGCCCGACCGCTGTGGCCGTGCTGAGGGCGAGCCTCGAGGGCACGCGCTGGGGTTGCACTCCCGGCTTGGGCGCGGATTTGGGGTCAGCGGTTGCCTGGAGCAAGTTCGAGGCTATCCTGAACCTGTGAACTGGCAGGAACCGGCCGCGTTGGTGGTTGTCGTCCTCACCGCGGGCATCCTCGGCTGGCGCTGGTGGCGGCGCCGCCGTGCCGCCCTCAGCCCAGGTGGCGCGTGCCGTTGCGGATGCGCCGCCTCTCTATCCTCGCCACCTCGCGAGACCCTGGTGTATCGCGCCCGCAAGGGACAGCGCCCCCAGTTGATTGTGCGCCCGGGAAGATCCGACGGACCCGGACCGAGATGAACAACCGATCCCCGGCACCCACGTGGGGATGAGGTGGGAACGCCCGGCCTCGGGCATCAGGTAGTTCCCTTGCACGAAACGCGGATGCCGGACGCGCGGGGCCGCGCGTCCCTACCTACGTGTTCAGGGGGGCCAATGCGCGAAGCCTTCGGGGGAAGCCTCTCCACAAACCGTTTCTGACTCAAGGAGGGCCATCGGCGTCTGCGGCCCCATCGAGCAACCCGTTGCACGCCTTCCGTTACCCCGAGTTCCGGGCAAGGTAGCCGGCGAGGATGGGGCGGAGGTCCGATCGCGTCTTGGCGGGCCACAGTTTGCGGTCGGTGAGAACGGCGTTTTGGAGGGCCGTGTGGCACGAACAACCGGGATGGGCGGGGATTTGCGGCAGCACCTGCACCACGATCGCCTGGGCCAGGGCCGCGTTTCGCTGGAGATTCTCGATGATCTGATTCACCGTGACATGCGCCTCGTCCTCCTTCCACGCGTCATAGTCGGTCACCATGGCCATGGTGGCGTAGGCGATTTCCGCCTCGCGAGCGCACTTGGCTTCGCCGAGGTTGGTCATGCCGATGACATCGTAGCCGAGGTTGTGGTTGGTCAGGGACTCGGCGCGGGTGCTGAACGCCGGTCCCTCCATGTTGACATACGTGCCGCCGTCGTGGACCCGGGCGGCGGTGTTGCGGCAGGCAACCAACAGCAGACGCCGCAACTCTTCGCAGATCGGATGGGCAAACGCAATGTGGGCCACGATCCCACGCCCGAAGAACGTGTGCGCCGCCGATTGCTTAGTGCGATCCAGAAACTGCGTCGGCAGCACGACGTCGCAGGGTCGATACCGTGCCTGAAGGGAGCCGACCGCGCTGACGCTGAGAATCCAGGCCACGCCCAGTTTCTTCATGGCCCAGATGTTGGCGCGATGATTGATCTCGCTGGGCAGGAGGCGATGCCCGCGTCCGTGGCGGGGCAGGAAGACGACATCGCGTCCGGCGAGCGAGCCGGTCAACAACTGGTCCGAGGGCCGTCCGAAGGGGGTGGGGATGGCAACCCATCGCTGGCGGGTGAAGCCTTCCATTTGGTACAGGCCGCTGCCGCCAATGATGCCGATGCGCGGAGTGAGGATGTCCATGGCGCGTGAATGTCGTGTCGGACAATGCCAACCGCTGGGCGAGCGTCAAGCCTCGGCTGGGCAACAGCCTCGGCTGGGCGCAACGAAACGGTCCGGGTGTGGCAGGCGCGTCGAGCCCGGGGTCAGCGCCGGCCTGACGAGGGCGGCGTGACCGCCGGCGCCGCGGATCTTCGCCGGATCAAATCCAGGTAGCGCTGGGTCGTCAGACTCGACCAACCATTGATGTGTCCGGACTGGATGAAGTACTCCCGGGCTCGAGTCCAATCCTCCACCTGCACGTAGTGCCATCCGGCCAGGTTCAGCAGGTAGTAGTTGTTCCCATCCCGCCGCAGCATCTCCTCGTAGCAGGAAAGCGCTTCCTCGTGCCGCCCCACCCAGTCCAAACACATCCCCAGACGCGCGTAGTTGTAGGCGTCAAAAGGATTGAGCCCAATCCCCCGCCGATACCACACCATCGCCTTCTCCGCCTGCTCTCGGTAGTTCTCCTCCCCCTGCCAGCTCAGTTTCCGCCAGCATTCCCCCAGATGATACGTCGTCTCGAAGTTGGTCGGCTCCACCGCGTGCGCCTGTTCCAGCGCCTCGATCCGCGGACGCGTCACTCGCTTCTCCCGATGGGCCCGCTCCAGCCACCCCTGCTCCCGGTACTGGCGCCAAGCCTGACGCCCCAGACATACACCCGCCACCATCAACAGCGCCGTGAACAACACCTTCGACAACCAACCCAACCGCACCCAATACCGATTGGATGTGTATCGCAGTTGACTGGCCAGCAACGCCACCAACGTCACCGCCACCAGAGCGTTGGCCGGAACGTGCAGATTGAAGTCCGTAAACGAATGCACCCCCAATGCCACCAGACTCGTCGTCGCCCCAAGAACGAACCCTGCCCGGTTGCTCTCCCGCGCCCCCAGATCATCCCCCTGCCGCCCCACGTACCGCCAGGTCCGCCAAAGCCCCGCCCCCACCAAACCCAGACTCACCAGCACAATCGCCCCCCCCACGGCTCCCCAATCCACCAGCAGGTTCAAATAGTCGTTGTGCACCCGACCCGGCCGTGCCTGAACCTCCACCGGCCGATACGTCGGAAAACAGTGGTCGAAATGCCCCGGACCCACCCCTAACCAGAAATGGTCCTTCCACATCCGCGCCGCCGAATGGTACAGCCTCTGGCGAACATCGGTGATCTCACGGCCCGCCGCTGCCTGTCCGACATTCAGCCGTTTCTGGGCCTGGATCGAATGGGTCAGAAACACGTGGCCGCCGGCGCCCACCAACGCTACCACCAGCACCGCCGGCAGCCAGTAAGCGCGCCGGCGCACCGTGAACCCCAGCCAAAACACAAAAGCCACGCCCGTCGCCAGCCACCCCCCGCGCGACAGCGACACGGCGATCCCGGCCAGCATCACCAAACACGCATACCCTACCAGCAATCGCATCACCGCCCCCTCCCTCCCCTGAAACACCAGCGTCAGCCCCAACGGCAGCACCATCCCCAGGAAACCCGCCAGGTGGTTCGGGCAGATATACGTCCCCGACCCCCGGCCCAGATACTGCGACGGTTTCACAAAATGCCACACCTTCGCGGACTCCGTCGCGAACTGATAGATCGCGTAGGCCGCAATCCCCATCCCCAAGAACACCAACACCAACCGGTAGATCCGCACATACTCCTTCCGGTGCAGTTGGTTCAGCACCACCAGAAACAAACACCCATACACCAAACCCCGCAGGCATTCCTGCCGCGCGACATATTCCAACGGAGCCGCCGCATACCGAATCAGTCCGTACGCGGCGGCCAGCACCAAACCCCAGACCACCGGCGGCCACAACAACCGGTAGCTCCTCGAGATCCAAATCCGCACCAGCCACAAACCGATCGCCCCCGCCGTCAGCAACTCGATTACCAGGAAGTCCTGCGGCCGCACCGCCCCCGTCGCCAACGGCCCGAAGACCAGAATCGACAGTACCAGACCCAGAATCCCGTAGTCACACCCGCGCTCCACTTTCTCGCCCCAGCTCATGTGGCCGGCAGCCTACCCTGCGAACCTCCGGCTGGGAAGTCTCGAGCTGGGAAGTTGCCAGGGTGGTCTCTCCTGTCGACGCGACGCGCCAGGCCAGCCCTCGGAACTCAGCGCTTGAGCTCCGCGTAGACCGCGCACATCTTGCCGAAGAAGGCATCGAATTCGAAAAGCCGCTCGTAGCGCTCGCGCCCGCGGCGGCCCATTTCGCGACGCAGGGTCTCGTGGTCCAGCAAGCGCAAGATGCCCGCCGCCAGGGAGGCGGCGTTGTTCGGCTCGACGAGGATTCCCGTTTCGCCATCGGCGACTTGCTCCACGGTGCCGCCCAGGCGGGTGCCGACGACGGGCAAGCCCAACGCCATCGCCTCAACCACCACTCCGGGGAATCCTTCCGGCATCCCGGACGCCTGGACGACGATGTCCATGGCCTGATACGCGGCCTTGACGTGGTCCACGTCGCCCGTGTAGTGCACCACGTCCTCCAGGCCGAGCGCCTCGATCCTCCGGCGCACGGCGACGAGGTGATCCTCATTTCCGGCGAACGGGCTTCCCACCATCACGAACCGCGCCTCCGGATGGCGCTCATGAACGATCTGCGCCGCTTCCACAAAGGTCAGATGCCCCTTGCGGAACGTGTTGATGCGTCCGATGAGCCCGACGACGCGGTGGCCACCCAGGCGGAACGTCTCGCGAAATGCGCGCACCTCCTGTTCCGGGGGCGGCAGGAACTCCCCCCGGGGAAAACCGTTGTGGATCACCCGCACTTTCCGGCGGATTCGCCCAGGTCGGAATTGCCGCGCCGCAAACTCGG
The DNA here is from genome assembly GCA_964432995.1 of uncultured Verrucomicrobiota bacterium. Lineage (GTDB taxonomy): Bacteria > Verrucomicrobiota > Verrucomicrobiia > Limisphaerales > JAHDYP01 > CAYSPU01. Next base: position 10,837 of record CAYSPU010000003.1, on the reverse strand, counting down.
AAACACAGATAATGCGGTCGGCCAGAGCGTAGAGCAGCCACTGGTAGATGCGCCAAATGCCGGCGAAGTCGCCGAAATCCTCGCGCACGTGCCACACATGCGGCACCCCGGACAGCCTCGATGCGAGTCCGCCACACAAGAAGACCGTGGCGGTGTTCGAATGCACGAGGTCCGCCCGGAATCCATGGATCCTGCGGCGAAGAAAGAGCGTGGAGCGAACGACACGACCGGGCAGGGCGACCAGACCGGAGACCGATCGGAAGGACCTTCGCGCGAGCAGGCTCAACCCGTCATACACGCAGACATCCACTCCGGCGCGCTCGAGTTCATCGCGCAGGGGTCCGTTGAACGGCAGAACCACGCTGACGCCGTGACCAGCGGCCTGCATGCGGCCTGCCAGTCGGAGGCAGGAGCGGCTCGCGCCATACAGATCGGCGCCGCTATGAATGAGGAGAAGCCGCACCTTTCCGCTTCAGTTCATTGATCGTGTAGAGGAACTTCCCGGTCGCAGTCTCCTCGATCCTTGGAACCTCCTCGATCTCGATGCGGCAGTCCGCGCCGAGCACCGTCTTCAGGTCGCGGAGGATCAGCTTCGAGTTCTCGTGCCACCTCGCGGCATCGCCCGTGGCGGTCCCTTGGAGGCGCAGCGTGAAATCGCGCTCGCCTTTCTGGATGAGTTGGAATCGTTCGATCAAACCGGGGTTGTGAACGACTCCGATCAGATGCCGGATATACACAGGCGAAACGTGGCCGCCCGAGGTCGTGGTCAGCAACTCCAGCGTCCGCCCCTCGACGCGCGCGAATGCCGGGAAGGGCCGCCCGCAAGGACAGGCCGCGTCGCTGAGCGCGCCGACGTCTCCGATCTCATATCGGATCATCGGAAAGCTGGAGTTGAACAGGAGCGTGACCAGGATGCGCCCGGTCCGTCCCGGCGGCAGGGGTCTGCCCTCGTCATCCACCACCTCCGCCTGCAGCAGGCTCGACTGGATATGATGTCCGCCACGGTCGCATTCGGTGGCGATGCAGGAACAGTCGCGGCTGCCGTACTGGTTGTGAACGCGCGCCCCGAAGACCCGGCCGATCCGGTCCCGCGCCTCGGCCGTGACCGTCCCGGCGCCCACCATCACCGACTCGAGGGGGCGCACGGCTATCCCGTGTCGCTCGGCGAACTGCGCCAGTTGATCGATCGCGTCCACGTAGGCCATCCCGTGGCGGATCCGCGACGAGTTGATCGCCTCCAGATAGCGGCGCATGTCGGCGTCATTCATCCGGAAAGCATTCATCACCCGCTCGCGAACCAGGGCACTCATCACCCGTTTCTGGAACGACTCGCGCGACTGGTTGATGTCGCCCATGGCCCCCCACAACCGGAAGTAGGGCGTGCCGACGGGAAAGCCGCAGCAATACTGCGAGAACATCCGACCCGCTCGGGCGTGGTCACGAAACTCCCCGTCGTGGATGACCGTTGTCGGCATGCCGGTCGAGCCGCCGCTCTTCACCTCGACCCAGGAATAGCCCGCGCCGGCCGTTCGGCCCGGCCCGTGCTGCCGGCGCAAGTCCGGCGTCATCAGGTCCCGGAAGTGCTTCCAGACGTCTTCCTTCGTCAGAATCGGAAAATCCGCAAGCACTGGCGCGTTCCTTGGGGTAACACGCTCACGGTAGAAGGGGACGTTCTCAACGGCGTGCCGCAGGATTCGCTCCAGGCGCTCGCTTTCCAGCCGGCGGAGGCGCTCCGCGGGCCAGCGCTCGACCGCAAGAAGTTCCCGATAGCATTCTTCGACCCGCGAACCGAGCAGCCGCTGCGACTTGAAATACAGCAGCGACGCGATGGAATCCAGCAGCGGTCTCTTCATGACGCGGACTCCGCTCTTCGGGCGCTGCCGTGGATTGGTGAATCGCCGACAACGACCGGGCGGGTGCTCGAAACTCCCTTTCTGGACACGACGAAATCGTACCCGGGGCGGAGGGAGGGCACAAGGTGAAAAAGGTCGGGACCCCCATGGTGCGCGCCGCGCGGTGATTGACCATCGGAAGACGCTCTGCTATGCCGACCGCACGTGTGCGCAAGTCCTGTCGTGTTCCTAGGTGATTTGTCGGACGGGTACGCCCGGGCGATCTCCGCCGGCCTCGAGCAGGTCGGTTTCTTCTCGGCATTCCCCCCCGGGGCGCGGGTGTTTCTGAAGCCGAACCTCACTTTCCCGGTTTACCGGCAAGGGGTGATGACTTCGCTGGAATGCCTGGCATCCGTGGCGGAGTGCCTGGTGGTGAGAGGTTACCGGGTCATCATCGGGGAGGCCGATAGCGGTGGCTACAACCGGTTCTCGATGGATGATGTGTTCCAGGGGATGGGGATTCCCGAGCTGGCGCGTCGTCTCTCCGCCCAAGTGGTGAATCTCAGCTACACGCAACCCGAGCGGGTAGAAGTGCGCGCGGGGCGGCGTCGTCTCCAGGTTCCGTTCCCGCGTTTCCTGCTGCGTGAGGTTGACGCTTTCATCACGATCCCGGTCCCTAAAGTGCACCTCAACACGGTGATCTCGATGGCGATCAAGAACCAGTGGGGCTGCATCCAGGAGCCGGCGGAGCGTCTCCGGCTGCATCCCTATTTCGCTGAGGTGATGTTGGCGTTCCATCGCGAATTGCCGCCGACCTACGCCGTGGTCGACGGGCGTTACGGCCTGAATCGCAGCGGTCCCATGCGCGGCGATCCTGTCGAGTTAAACTGGCTGCTGGTGGCCAACGACGTCGTGGCGGCCGATCGCGTCGGCTGCCGGTTGCTCCAGGTCGACGAAAGGCGCGTCCCGTTCCTGCGCCATTTTCAGCGTGCCGGTTGGTGGACCGAGTTCGAGCGTATCCGGCTGCGGCCGGACTGGGCACAGTTCCGGCGGGAGCCTTTCTATCTCCGGCGGGAGTGGACGGATCTGCCGGGGGTGGTCTGCTTCCAGAACGCGTTCCTGGCTTGGCTGGGATACCGTTCGCCGCTGGCGGGATTCGCTCACTGGCTCCTCTACCGGTTTCGCGAACCCTTCTACGATTACCAGAAGGAGAAGGAGCGTGTCGGCCACCGCTCGCCCGGAGGCTCGAGCCCGACCGACCCGATGCCATAGTCCAAGGCCATGCCCGCTACCCCGGTTCAGTGCTTTCGGAACGCCGCTGCTCGGCTAGACGAGGTGGTGCAGGAAGGGCTGCGTGCCGGCTGCGGCGATTGTCGGCCGCGCCACATCGTAGTGAAGCCGAACTGGGTCCTGCACGAGACGGATCCCGCCTTCCCGATCCGCGCCCTGGTGACCGACGCCCGCCTGATCAAGGCCGTGGTCGAGGCCTGTCTGAAGTTGTTCCCGGGGGCGGACTCCATCCGTGTGGCCGACTGTCCGCTGCAGTGGGCGGACTGGCCGCAGTTGTGCCAGCAGGCCGGGCTCACGCCGGTCATCCAGCACTTCAAGCGAAACGCCGGCGACCAGGTCGCCTTCCTGGACTTGCGCCGCGAGGCGTTCGCACCGGACGCCGGTGGTTTTCTGCTGGCCGCGGATTCGGTGCACGGCGATCCCGCCGGCTATCGTGAGGTGGCACTCGGCTCGCGCAGTCACCTCGAAGCGCTTTCCAACCAAGCGCGGAAGTTCGCAGTCAACGACTACCGTGCGGCAGTCACCCGCAGCAACCACGGGCCCGGCCATCACAACTACCTCGTCAGCCAGACCGTTCTCGACGCTGACCTGTTCATCAACCTTCCCAAATGGAAGACCCACCAGAAGAGCGCCCTGACCGCGGCGTTGAAGAACCTCGTGGGGATCAACGGGGACAAGGCCTGTCTGCCGCACTTCCGACGCGGGGCTCCGCGCTGGGGGGGGGACGAATACCCGGACGACCACCGCTGGCTCTACTGGCTGCAGACCACCCTGCGGGAACTGACCCAGAAGCGTTCCCCCTGGGCGTTTCGACTGCTCAAGCCGGGTTGGGAGCTGCTCAAACGCCTGCGCGGCATCGAGACAAAACTCAAAGACGCTCGGACCTCTCCGCAACACTTTTACGTGGCTGGCGGCGGGTGGCATGGCAACGACACCCTCTGGCGGATGATCCACGACCTGAACCTTGTCATCCAGTGTGTGGACGCCGAAGGCCGTCTCCATGACGAACCGCAGCGCCGCTACTTTTGCATCGTCGACGGCTTGGTGAGCGGCGAGGGCAACGGCCCGCTCCAACCGCTGCCGCGGGAGACGGATTGGCTGGTGTTGGGGGACGATCCGTTTGCGGTCGATGCCGCCCTGGCCTTCTTCATGGGCTACGATCCGCAACGCGTGCCCGTCGTCGCCCGGCACCGCGAGTATCTCGGACCGCTTTGGGGGCGGTTCGAACTCGACACACTTGATGTCCTCCTGGACGGTGCCGGGACGCGGTTGGTGGACTCCGACATCAATCTTCGTTTCGCCGTGCCCCCGGGATGGCGGTCTCACATCGAACGTTGACCGGCTGGCGCGGCTGGCGGCCCCAGCGCGCCGCAGCCTCTACTTCACCCTCCAACGGGCCATCGGATCCCGGATCCACGCCGCGTGGCGCGAGTTCCTCCGCTGGGAACAGCTTCCCTCCCCGGCGCTTGCTGCCGCCGTCGAATCCCGCCTCTCGAGATTGCTCAGGGGCGCGGTGCGAGACTCGGAGTATTACCGTTGGTTGCCGGGCGGTGGTGACGGATCTCCCGGCCGGAAGCGAGCGTCGATTCTATCGGATGTGCCCCCTCATCGTCCCCTCCAATTGACGATCAGAGCCTCCTCGGCCAGAGCTCGCCCGGACACCAAGCACATGCGGTTACCGGAGCCGCTCTCCGACTCACCTGCAAGGGCTGAGACAGCGCCGGGAGCAGCAGCTGTGATGCGGCGAGCAACCGGTGGCTGCTGCTCAGCCGCTGGTGCGCACGGCGACATAGCTCTTGGTGAAACCCAGGAACCTCTCGCGGCAAATGACACAGTCGGGGAACAGTTCGCGCATCTCGCGGCAGTTCAAAAAGCGGACTTCGTCGAGAAAACCTGCCACCTCGGCACGACTCGGCTTGGTCATCAGCCCCCACACTGTTCCATAGCGCAGCAAACGCGCCTGGAGTGAACGCGGCAGGTAATGAATGAACGGGGTCAACAGGTGCGGTTCGACGAAGAACTCTCGTGCCGGCGTCTGAATCCACAGGGCACGCCCGACGCGTCTTGCCTCCGCAGCGAATGCTTGCTGGCGCGCATATGTGCCCACGTGTTCAATCACGCTGTTCGAAAAGACGACGTCAAAACTCCGGTCCGGATATTCCAGGTGGCAGCCGTCACCGACCGCAAATGTGAATCGGTCAGCGAGCTTCTCAGATAGGCCCGGGACCACGTGGGGATTAAGAAGAGTAATCCGATAAGGACTCGTGACATTCTGCCAAAACCACGGGTAGCCACCGACATCGAGGATCGTGGCCTGGGGAGGGGGAGAAACGAGTTCCGTGAACCACTTCAGTCGGCGCGCACGAAAGCGCGCGGAGAGGAGTCCGTATACCGTGTGAATCGAAAGCATGGATCTCACCCGGGGAAAGACGCTGCCATCGGCCTAGCCCGCAGCAGGATACCTGTCAGTCCCGGAAACGCAAGTCCCCGGTGCAACCCCGGATCCTCGCGTCAGTGGCGCTGGGGATTCGGTCGTCCCCGGTCAACGCGCGCTTCTCGCCCCTGCGGACGGGCGCTCTGTCGGCTCCGGGATGATCCCGCCTCGGTGGCGGGATCCTATACAACGGGTGGAGGGGCAACTCTAGGGCGAACCCTCCACCACCTGGAATTCCGGGACGGCGGCGGCCAGGAATTCCTCGATCCGGCGATAGAGCACCTCTTCGGACCCGGGTGCGCCGAAGGCGAGGGCGCTGACGTAAGCCCAGCGCTGCAGGACTCCCTCGCGGAGGAGATCCCGGGCCATCCACCACATGCGCTGGCCGTGGCGGGCCGTCAACTGCCCGTCCGCCACGAACCAGTAGACGTAGACCGCCTTGTACGTGTGCTCTCGGCCGTCCGCCGAACGGGACGAACGCGAGGCCGTCAGCCGCATCACTGGCAGCCGATAGGGTTGAGGCCTCGGGATGTTGATCTCAAGCATGTCGGAGCGCTCGATCGCGAATCCCTGACCCGTCAGGCAGATCTGCGGCCGGTGGATGCTTGACCGGTCCTGTCCCATCAGCACCACATTGAGTTGGACGCCGAACCCATCCGGTGCCCGGTAGATGCGACGGGCATAGGTCGTGTCCGCCGGCAGCCAGCCGAGCTCGACCTTCGTGACGGGCTTCGTCTCCGAGGTGAAGCCCAGGACCTTTTGGGGCAGCGCGACGGTGTTCGTGTTGATGACGCGGCCATCCTCCGCCAGTACTGGTTCATCGATCATGCGGAGCCCGGGCTTGCCCAGACGATGGTTCTGGTGCATGCGCGCCAGCACCCCGGCGGTGGTTCCAATCAGCAGGAGCACGACGATGGCCGCGAGCAGGGGTTGACGGGTGTTCATGCTTGGAAGGCTCATATCCTCCTCCTCAGATCAGTGGAAGCCGTTGAAGGAGGATGTTTCACGGACCGGGGCAGGGCGCGACTTCGCTCCAGGCTTGCAGGCGAATCGCCGCATCGCTCCCGGGACACTTGGCTTGGAGGTTCCATTTCGCGGCGCCCTCGGAGAGGTCGCCCCACCGTGCCGGTGGTGGGGAGCGCAGTCCACCACACCACGGGCGCCCCGTCGCTTGTGTCCCGCTGCCTCATCATTCAATCTGCATTCTTCATTCTGCATTTTCGGCCGGAGAAGCCGCCGTGGTCGACGTTTCCGCGGGAGAGGCGGGCTTGCGGTCTTCGTCGAGCCAATACCCCAGCAGCAACATGCACCCGATCCCCAGACCGAAGGTGAGGAAACCGAGCTTCTGTTCGATGGCAATGGCGGCGTTCTTTCCGAAAGCCTCGCCGGCGGCGATGACAATGATCAGGCGCAGGACGTTTCCCGCGATGGCCACGGGCACGGCGGACGCCAGCAGCACCAGGCGCCGCCACCACGAACGGAAGGTGAGGAACCCGTAGATCAACATGAGCAGCGTCATGGAGATCAGGCTGCGAATCCCGCTGCAGGCGGGGGCAACCTCGTAGAGCGCGATCCCTTGCGGCCCGAGGATCTGGGCCCCGTTGTCGGTAACCGGAATCCCGAGCACCACGCTCGAGAAACCGACCGCCAGTTTCGTGGCCAGCAGCCGCAGCGGCAGGGTGAGACTCTCGGAAACCGCACCGATGGGGACCAGGAATAGGAGCAGGAACATCGGGAAGAAGGTCGTGCGCAGCCAGGCCGCTCCCCACATCAACCCCGTCAGGCCATAGAGCCCCACCACGAACGCGACGATCGAGACGCGCGCCTGCTGAACGGCGTATCCCGCCACATGCAGCAGGAGCGCTCCGGCGATCAGGGCCATGGCCGGCCACCAAAGCCGGACAGGAGTCGACAGCAACTCGCGGCGCTTCCAGAGCAGCAGGCCCAACACCATCCAGGGCACAAACAGACAGAGGTTGTCATCCGGCGACGTATTGAACACATAGCTCATCCAAGAGAACAGCGATGGGCTCTTGTGGTAACCGAACGTCGAGTTGCCCAGAAAGTGGAACAGGGCCATCCACGCAGCCAACAGCAGCAAGAAGACACCCTTGTCCGGCATCCGCCGCCACAACTTCACTAGGTCATCTCGGAGCTCGTTCATGTTGGCCCTCGCCGCCGGCGCGCCGCCGGCGGAAGAGCGCCCTCAAGCTAGAGTCCGCCCCCTTCGAGGCAAGCACATTTGCGTCGGGTTTTGCGTCGAACCCTCGACAGTGCATCCCCAAGCTGTCGGCAGTCGGCGGTCCGCATCGCCTGGCCGTCAAGGTGCGGCACGATGGGCGGCGATCGGTGATGCCCGTCCACGGGTGACGGGCCGGGAGTTCGGAGACGCACGATGGTCAGCGCACCACGGGTGAACACATCCGCGGCATCACAAGGCCGATCAGGAAGGCCACCGACGGCATGTCACGGATGCGCCGACTTCCTCACTTCACCCTCGATCCAGCGGTAGGTCTTTTCCATCCCCTCCCGAAGCGGTCTTGAGGGAGCCCATCCCAGTTTCTCGCGGATCAACCGGTTGTCGGAGTTGCGGCCACGAACCCCCAGCGGGCCGTCCACGTGCGTCAGGCGCACCTTCTTGCCCGAGAAGCCGATGGCCATCTCCGCCAATCCATTGATGGTGATCATCTCTTCCGACCCGATGTTTACCGGGCCCATGAAGCCGGAATTCATCAGCCGGAGAATGCCCTCCAAACACTCGTCGATATACAGGAACGACCGCGTTTGCCTGCCGTCGCCCCAGATCTCGATTGTGCCGCCGTCCGGCACCATGGCCGCCTTGCGGCACATGGCGGCCGGCGCTTTCTCGCGCCCGCCCGTCCAGGTTCCTTCCGGTCCAAAGATGTTGTGAAAGCGCGCAATGTGAACCTCCACGCCGTAGTTACGGGCAAAGGCCATGTAAAGTCGCTCGCTGAAGAGCTTCTCCCAGCCGTACTCACTATCCGGTGCGGCTGGATAGGCGGAGTCCTCGGAACACACCGGATTGTTCGGATCCACCTGGTTTCGTTCCGGGTAGATGCAGGCGGAGGAGGAATAGAAGATCTTCCCGACCCCGGCCTTCCGGCAGGCATGGAGCACGTTCAGGTTGATGGCGGCCGAGTGGCTCATGATATCCGCGTCGTGCGCGCCGGAGAAAACATAGCCGGCGCCCCCCATGTCGGCCGCCAGCTGATAGACCTCGTCGTAGGGCCGGTCCAGGATTTCCCGGCACAGCGCCGGGTCGC
>CAYSPU010000003.1:0-1987 GCA_964432995.1 uncultured Verrucomicrobiota bacterium | reverse complement strand
TGCAGCCCCTTCTTGCACGCCAGGCCCACCATGTTGACATTGATCGCGGCGGAATTGTGCATGATGTTCGCGTCGTTCTCGCCGGTGAAGATGAACCCTGCGCCCCCCATGTCGGCGGCCAACTGGTAGAGCTCCTCAACGCCGCCATCGAGTACCCGGGAACAGACTTCCGGATTCCGCAGGTCACCGATCACGAAATCATCAGCCGCCGTGGCTGAGTACTCCGGGTACTTCAGGTCCACACCACGCACCCGGTGCCCATCCACCTTCAGCCGCCGCACCAAATGATGTCCGATGAACCCGCCCGCACCTGCTACCAGTATGTTCTTTGGTCTATGCATAGTCACCATCCTCCGCAGTGAGCATCGTGAAAACTGACCTCAGTGACGCGAGGCTAGCGCCGACGACCGCTTCGATCAACCTCCAAGGGGTCCGACGGCTTTTCCCGTCTGCGGCAGAGTGCAGTCACACGTTGGATTCCTCGTCCCGAAGGGGATGTTTCCTCAGCCCAAGCTCCTGGAGGGTAATAAGATACAGAAATGATGGCACGATGGTGGCGTATCTCCGCCAGAGGCGCCGAGGTTCCTGAATCAGCCGGTGCGCCCATTGCAGCCCAACTTTCTTCAACCAATCCGGCGCATCCTTGATGTTGCCGGTCCAGACATCGAACGCCGCGCCCACGCCGAACATGATCCGCGCGTCCAACCGGTGGAGGTAGTGGTTCATGAAGAACTCCTGCTTCGGTGTGCTCAGCCCCACCCAGAGAAGATCCGGTTTGGCTCTCCGCACGCGGTCCGCCAGGTCAGTCTCCTCATCCGCATTCAACGGGCGGAACGGCGGCGTGAACGTTCCGGCCACCCGAATCCCGGGAAAGCGCGCCTGCAGGAAGGCCTGGAGCTGTGCGGCCACCCCTGGCTTCCCGCCATAGAGGAAATGACTCCACCCTTCGCGGACGGAGCGTTCACAGACCGCCAGCATGAACTCGGGACCATAGACACGCCGCATCTCGCGGAAACCGTGGGACCGGCCCGTCCACACGAGCGGCATCCCATCCGGCACGTTCAGAAACGCAGAATTCAGAATCGTGCGCATCCGGGCGTTCTTCTGCGCCTCCATCACGCCGTGGACTCCCGTGACACAGACATATCCCTTGACATTTGAGGCAATCGCATCGGCGACTGCCTGCAAGGCCAACGGGATATTGACGGCGTGGACGCCAACTCCCAGAACGTTGCATCTCGGGATGGACGGTGAACAAGTATGGCAGTCGATACCCATCGGATGGATGTCTGAGAGCAGCTTTGCGACGCTGGGAAGAAGATGCCGACGCTGACTCAGGCGGTCAAGGCATGAACACACTAGGCGTTTGTTCTTGCCGTTGCCCGGCCGAACCGAATACTCGTTCCGTCACAGTGGTTATCGTTGGGGGGCTGGGTTTCCCGGAAAGTGGCCCGCGTCGTTCCAAGCGACAACGAAGGCTTTGGAAGCCGGTCTTTGCAGGAGCACCGAGGCGGTGCGCCTGGCTGATCGATCCGCATGCGCCTGCTTGTGATCACCCACATGTTTCCGCCGTGCCGTTACGCCAACGCCAAGCGGCCGGGGGCAGTCGTTCGCGGGGCGCTCGGGCAAGGCTGGCGCGTGGATGTTCTCACCAGTCGCCTCGGGATGGCGGAGGGCATGGCTGAGGAGATAGTCCACCCCAACCTCCGCATCTCCCGGATCCCTGACCCCCTGGAGCGTCTGTGCGGAGCCTTTGCCGGTAACTTCCGCGTCTTTCGCCTGGTGACTCTGGCTGTGAACGGCTTGGCTTGGCCGGACGAATACGTCTGGTGGAGCCGACGGGCACTGAGATACTGCCGACGCGAAGACTACGATCGGGTGCTGGTATTCCTCCTGCCTGCGTCTCTGCTGCTGAGCGGCATGCGGAGCGGCCTGGTCGATCGCCGCTGGGTGTTGGACTACCAGGAGCCGGTCACCCCCTTCTACC
>CAYSPU010000002.1:14067-61329 GCA_964432995.1 uncultured Verrucomicrobiota bacterium | reverse complement strand
TGCGCCCACCTCCACCAGCCGCACATTGCCATCCCAGCAGCCCGCCGCCAGGCGGGGTGAAAGGACCGCCACAATTCGCCTGCGCATTTGGCATCGCGATCGGGATGCAGATGGTGATGAGGTCTGGCCCGCAGGGGATTTCGTAACAGGCCCTGGCCCACAGATGGCATTCGCCGGAGCCAGCATTCGCCGCCCTCACCGCCGGAAGATGAGGAGGCGAACCTGCCAGCTTGCGAATCGTCAAGGGCACGGTGAGCGTGCTCTTGGCGGGCAGTGCGCCAATAAGCTCGATCAGCGGCTGAAAGTCCCACAACGGGTGAGTCGGGAAGTTCACGCGGGTGTTCTTCGCAGCGATCAGTCCGTGATTGGTGATCTTGAGGTCGATCTGGGTCACGTCCGCCGTCATCTCCGCCAGGTCAATCACGCTCGGTTCGACGGTCACCACTGGAAGGGGCACGACAGTTTCGAAGGTGGTTTCAATGGTAATCTGGTAGCGATCTTCGACCTCGATCGGCTCGACCGTCCAGCTGTAGGTGACCACCTGGCGCGACAAGAAAGTCCGCACCTCGTTTGTTTGCCCGGCGAGAATCAGATGGGGATTTCGGTAGGTCGTGTGTTTCTCCGCCGTGACCTCGATTTCGTAGTAGGACTCCATCAGGTTTGCCACAAAGAATTGGCCGTTGGCATCCGTGAATCCGGCCGCGACATTCGTGAGGGTGACGGCGTCGCGCACGGTCACGCTGGCCCCAGCCAGCCTGGGCGAGCCTTCGGCGTAGTAGGTCAGCTCGTCCACCGCCGTGATGAGCAGGTCGCCTTTGGCCTCGGACAACGCCCGGAAGGCGAACGGCACGCTCAACGAGGCATTGCTGCTATTCAGCGCGAGGCTGCCCTCGTAATTGCCCAGCGGCAGACCGGCCGCCGGGGTCAGGAGGAGGGGGACGGTCGTGCCGTTGGTTTCGCCGGGCAGCAATGGAGGAATGGGATTCGTTGTGGCCAGCGAGAGCCAGGGCGCCGCTGGCAGAGCCACGGTGATCGGTCCCGTCGCCACGCCGCCTTCGTTGACCAGGCTGAACTCCACCACGGCCTGCCGGCCCCGGACCATCCCGGCGGCCAAGCTGCCCGGCGTGGCGGCCAGCCGCGGTCGCAGCGGTTCCACGCTCACCGCCAGCGTGACATCCGCAGTCGCGCCCTCGGCGCTGGCCACGCGGAATATCACGTTGCCGTACGCCTGCGGTGTGGCCGGGGAAACCGTGTAATTCAACGGTGTTTTTGCGCCCCCCGCCAGGATGCCCCCGCCCGTGAGCTGCACGGTCACCGCCAGGCCGGATGGCGCACTGACCACGGCGGCGTTCACCCCGGTCAGCGGCAGATCGCTCAGATTCTCGATCTGGACCGAGCCCGCATGCGTGGCGCCTTCCACCACCTTCAACGCCGCGCTCGCCGGTTCCGCGCGCATTCCAACCAGCCGGAATTCAGCCTGCACTGGCACATTGCTGACCCCGGGATGCGTGGCAAAGATTTGATAGAGGCCGGCCTCACCGGGCAGCGGCTGCCAAGTGGCGGCAAAGTTCCCCAGCGAGTCCGTCAGTGCCGAAATCACGCGTTCGGTCCCGCGCGTGAGGATGTGAAGGTTGACCAGTTTGGCCGGAACGCCCGCACCGAGGGCATTGGTTGCGCGCCCGCTGAGCGGCACCGGGGTGTTGGCCAGTGCGGTTGTCAGCGAGGTCTGCACCCAGGCACCGTAAGCCGGATGCGAAACGATGGGCGCGGGGCTGATCCGGGTGTTGTTGCCCTCCAGGATCTCGGCGATCTGCTCGGCGGCGTCGACCTCCACCACGACCCAGTAATCGCCCGCTGCCAGCGGCAGGCGGACCTGGAGGGTCTGCTCGAAGAACAGCCCCGCGGGGATTGCGCCCTCGAACGGTGACTGCGCCACCAACGCCCGGTTCTGTCCGAACGAATCCTCGGACAAATAGACCCGGACAAGGAAATTGGTTCCGGCCGGGCCGAGACCCTGGTTGAGGACGCGGTAACCGACGGTGACAAAGCCATCCGTCTCCGCGGTGGCCGGAGCAGTGATGCTGCTGACGACCAGATCGGACAGGTCCGTGTCCGACACCACGATGGTTTCCCTCCCGGAAACAAACCCCGGCGCCGAGGCGGTGAACATGACAGACTGATTGCCGTCGGTGACGCCATCGGCGACGGAAGCGACGGGCACGGCGACGGCGTTGCTGCCCGCGGGAATCGTGGCGCTGGCAGGCACGGCCGCCTCGCCAGGGTTGCTGGATGCCAGCGCGACGGCGAGCGCGTTGGTGGCTGGAGTGTTGCGTGAAACCGTCAGGGTGGTGGCCGGATTCAATCCCTCGGCGACAAGATACCTGGCCGCAACCAGCCGGAGCGTCGGCCCGTCGTCATCCGTGACGGTCAGTGACACGCCGCTGCCTTCATCAAGGCGGACATCGCTGCCGGAGGCCAGCGGGAAGGGGCGCAGAAAGGTTGTCTTGGGCCCGTCCACCCGGTCGTTATCCACCGCTGCGACGGGGAACGTGACCGACAGCTGGCTGGCGGGGATGACCACGCGGGCCGGCGCCTGGGCGGCAGCGGTGTCGGTGCTCTCCAAATCCACAGCCAGCGACCGGGTGCTGGCGATGCTGCGCGTGACCGTGGCCAGAGTGGCCTGCGGTCCGTCTCCTTCGCTGATGATCGCGCTGGCAAGCGTGATCGCGACATGCGGGAGGTCGTCGTCCAACAGGACCACAGTGGTGGCGGCAGCCTCAAAGCCGCTGGCGCTGGCCGACACCGAGTATTCCAACACGCCTTCCACCAAAATATCATCCACCGCCAGCACGGGAAAAGCCGCCCCCGCCTCGCCGCCGGGAATGAGGACAAAGGAGGGCGGACTCAGCTGGCCGGGATGGGAGCTTTGCAGGGCAACCGTCACCGGATTGGTCGTGACCAGATCGCGTGCGACCGCTGCGATGACGCTGTCGCCTTCCCACACAGCGTTGGTCGTCAACGTGAGTGTCAGCCGTGGCCGATCTGCATCGAGCACGGTCAGCGTCTGACTGGCGGCGGCATACCCGGCGGCGGACGCGCCAATGGTCACCGTTTTCGGCCCGTCCACCTGGTGATCCTGCGCGACGCGGGCCGTGAAGCCGGCGCTGGTCTGCCCGGCGGGAAGGGTGACGGCGGCCGGCACAATCATCTCGTTGGTGTCACTGCTGGTCAGCGCCACCGTGAGGGGCCCGGCCGGGTCGCCATTGCGAACCACCGTGCCGACGAAGAGGAGATTCGCGGCATCCTCGGAAATCTGTGTGAGCGGGAGCTGCAGGGTCAACCTGAGCGGCGCCAGGGTCGCGTTTGTGGCCAGCGCGAAGTTGTTCATCTCATTCTCCTCGGCGATCTCCCCCAGCCCGTCGGTCTCCACCCCCAGCCAGACCGCGCCGGCCGGGCCGGTGATGCGCAAGGCGACTGCCTGGGTGCGCCAGATCGAGGCCCCGGCCGCCAAACCGTTGGTAAAATCAAACCGGGCGAGTTCCTGAAGGCCGCTCGTGGCGTTCGACACCCAGAAGGTGTCGCTCCACAGCCCGGACACTGCGATGCCGCCCCGGTTGGTGACCGCCCAGACGAGCGGGAAAGGCTGGCCCGCGCTGGCGGCCGGCGGGGCCAGGACCTGCGCGATCGCCAGGTCGGGCCGCGGCGGATGGCTCAGCGTGATCGGAGCAAAGGCGGTGTTGTTGTCTTCGGCCAATTCCGTCTGCGCATTGTCGAAGTCCGCGGCGGCCACGAGGAACCACGTTCCCGGCGCCAGGCTGGCGCCATCGGGCAGTGTTGCCGAAACGGTGCGTTCGTAGCCTGCGCCCGGCGACAGCGGGCGCGCGCCTGCCGCCGCCGCCAGCACCGTGGCGCCGGCCAGCGAGTGGCTGCTGGCGCTCAAGTAAAGCCGGTCGCTCCAGGCGCCGCTGGCGGGGGCGTCGCCCGCGTTGGTCACCGCCCAGGTCACGGATATCGATCCCCCGAACAGCCCTGTGCTCGAAGCCGCCGGGAGGCTCGCGGCCAGGTCCGCCGCGCGGACCACGGTGGCCGCCGCCGGCACAAAGGCGTTGTTGGTTTCGTTGGACTCCGGCACTTGATAGGCGCTGTCCGCCAGCACGCGGAAAAAGCGCGGGCCGGCCAGGTCCGGCGGCACGATCACAACACCTGTGTGATTGAGCCATGCGCTGGCGGCCAGGGGCGTCAGGAAGGTGAAACTGCCGAGCGGGCGCGCGTCCCGACCCTGCGGATTGTCCGCGATAAACACCGCATCCTGCCATGGCCCTTGGGCGGTTTGGGTGCCGGCGTTGGTGATCGTCCACCACAGCGTCACAGATTCGCCCGCGGTGACCTCCGCGGGCGCAGCCAACTGCGTCACGAACAGGTCCGCCGGGGGCGGCAGCACGGTCAGAATGGCGGCGGCGGTGTTCGTCGCGCCGGCCAGGTTGGTGATGCGGCATGAGTAGGCGCCGGCCTCGGCCAGGAGCACGTTCGGCAGCGCCAGGCTCGCTGTCGTCTGACCCGGCAGGTTCACCCCGTTGCGCTGCCATTGGTAGCTCAGCGGCAGCGAACCGGCTGCCGCGACGCTGAAGGAGACCGCCGTGCCTTGCAGGACGGTTTGCGCCACGGGCTGCAGCGCCACCACGGGCGGGGCCAGTTGGGCAGTCACCGCGCCGGATTGAAACTCGGCGAGCAGCGGCGTCGCGGCGCTGTCCACCAACTCGCAAAGAACCGGTTGATCGGTGAAGGACAGCTCCGTGGCGCCCGCCGTGTTGCCAGCCTGAAAGCGCGCCACGGCCACTTGCTGGGTGCCGAGGGCGAAATGGCCGCCGTATGGCTGGGCCACGACGAAGCCCACCGTCCCGCTGGCCGCGGCGTTCGCGTTCAGGTTGAGCGTTGCGCCCGCCGGCCAGGAGTTGGACACCACCTCGCGGAAGGCCAGCCGGGCCGGATCAAAGCGGAGGCTGAAACCGAGGGCGTTTTCATCGCCGTTGGCCAGCAGGTGCAGGGGCACGTCGACGAGGTTGCCAGTGGGAGCGTTGGTGCTGGCGACGCGCACCCCGCGGGGCACGGTCAGCGTCGCCACGCTGCTGGTCACGGCAGCGACGGGGTTGGTGACAATCACGCGATAGCCGCCGGCTTGGCCGGGACGCACGCCGGGCAGCAGCAGGGTGGCCTGGGTCGCACCGGGCAGATTGGCGCCTTGGAACTGCCATTGATAGCCAAGCGGCTGGCTGCCCGCTGCGGTGACGCTCAGCATGGCGGTGCCGAAGATCCGGTTCGTCACGCTCTGCGGCTGGCTCACAATGGCCGGCGCCGTGGAGAGCACGCGGACGACCCCGTTGCTCGCAACGAAGGGGCGCGAGCTGCCCCAGACATCCGCCACCTCGAGTTCCACGGGACGGCTGGCAAAGCTCAGCTCGGCCGGGCCGGGCGTGTCGCCCGCGCGGAACCGCAACAGGACCGCCTGCGAGGCGCCCGCCGTAAAACGCTCACCTTGCGATCGCACCAGCGCAACCCCGATGCGGCCGGACGCGGCCTCGTTCGTGTTGGCCAGCAGAGCCGCAGTGGGCGCGCCGCTGCCCGCGGCGGCCTGAACATAGCTCAGGAGGGCGGGATCAAACGCCACGCTGAATCCGAGCGCGTTTTCATCGCCGAGGGCGGCGAGCTGCACCGGCACGTCCACTTCCCCGCTGGTGGCCACACTGGCATCCAGCAGGCGCAGCATTCGCGGCGCTGCCGAAACCGCCAGGGTGGCATTGGCGCTGGTGACGCTCCCGGCGCGGTTGGTGACAACGCAGGAGTAGTTGCCGTTGCGCGCGGTGGACACGTTGGTCAAGAGCAGCGCATGGTTGGTCTCGCCCGCGATCGCCGCCGCGTTGAATCGCCATTGGTAACTCAGCGGCTCCGTGCCAGTGGCGGCAACGCCGAACATGACGCTTTCGCCGGCCGAGGCCACCCAGCTTTGCGGCTGGGCCTTGAGGGCGGGCGGCATCAGGGCGGGCAAGACTGTCACCACCGCCACCTGGCTGGTCGCCGCGCCGCCGGAGTTGCTCACCACCACGTCGTAGCCGCCCGAGTCGGCCGGGGTCACATTGCTGAATGTGAGGGAAGTGTGGGTGGCATCGGCAATGGGAACGCTCTCCCGCCGCCACTGGCAGAACAGCGGCGGGCTGCCGGTGGCGGTCACGCTAAGGATCACGTTGGTCGGAATGTTCAATATCGGCTGCACCGTCCGCCCCTGTGGCTGCGAGACGATCACGGGGGGGAAGAGCGGGGTGATCGTCAGAACGCCATCTTGAAACACCGCGAGCGGAAGCGGGCTGGCGCTGGCGTCCACCATCTCGCGCAGGACGGGCTCATCGCCAAAGGTCAAGCCGCAGATGCCAGTCGCGCCCAAGGTGTCAAACCGCAGCCGCAGCAATTCATTGGCGCCCGCGGCAAAACACTGGCCGGCCGGCCGGGCCAGCGCGAAGCCGATTCGCCCCGCGCCCAGTTGGTTGGTGTTGATGTTCAGCGCCGCCCCGGCGGCGGCGGCGCCCGCCTCAACACTCAGCAAGCGGACCAGAGTGGTGTCGAAACCGACACTAAAGCCCAGCGCGTTTTCATTTCCGAACGCCTTGAGGCGGAGGGGGACTTCGGCCGTTTCACGGGCGACCACCGTCTGATTCAGCAGAAACACGGCGCGATCGGCTTGATCGGCGGTGGGGCTGCTTGGTGTGATGACGATGGACGGCAAGGCAGGTTGGCTGGGGTTCTGCGAATCGAGCGAGTTGAACTTGGCCCAGGCGGCCACTGGCAGGGCCAGCCCCAAGGTTAGCAGGATCACCCAGGCCGGAGATGCGGCCGCCAGGCACACCTTTTTCGCCACTGCTTGGGCCAGAACCGTTCCGCGCTCTTTGCGCGGGCGGACAAGAATGTCCGCGCTCCGGCGGGCAAGTCTCCCGGGCGCCTCTTGCGCCTGATCGAGCGTTTGGCCTCCGCCGGTCATCACTCCACCTTGGGCAAATCGGTTCATACGCAGGAATGATTTGAGGTTTCTTTGCCTGACCATTCCCGCTTACGGAACCAGCGCGGCACGGTAGAAGCGGTGCGCTTCACCCGCCATGGAATCGCGCACCACAATCGGCGCGAGATCCGCCGCCGCCTCATCCACGGGCGACCAATGCAGCAGATCCGTCGAAACCTCGACCCGGTAACGCTCGCCCGGCTCGCCGGTGAGCCGCAGTTCCACCGTGCCGCCGTCCAACCGCACGTCGGCGCCGAGCCGGCCAGGCGCGACCACGCGCACGGCGCCGGCCACGTAATCCGCCGGCTGCGCGTCCGCCTGCGCGTCGGACACTTCGCGCCAGACAGGGCTGTCGCCAAAACCGAGCGTCGTCGAGCCAGTCCCCCCCGCAGCCCGGAAATCCAGGTGCGCCAGCGAGGCTGTGCCCGCTGGAAATGCCTGTCCAAAGGACTTCGCCAGCACGACCCCAACGACCCCGCTGCCGGCCTGGTTGGCATTCACCTGCAACGACACGTCCGCGGCGTCTTCGGCCAGGATTATGCCCTGATACGTCAGCCGCGCGGGATCGAACTGCACGCTGAAGCCGACCGCGTTCTCGCCGCCGAGGGCCTCGAGCTCCGCCGACACATGGAAGATCTGGCCTTGGACCACCTTCGCCCCGGTCAAGCGGATGGACCGCGCCGCGGAGCTGCTCGACACCGCGGCGCGCGCCGAAAGGGCGCCGGCATTGAAGCCCGCCGCGGGCGCGGGGGCGGCCGGCGCCATAGGCCCGCCCGCCGGGGTCAGAGGATCCACGGCGGCGGCATAGCGGCCGGCCTGCGTCCAGTCCGCAACCGAGAGCCGGCCATCACCCAGCGGCAGTATGCCGAGGATCGCATTGGTGCGCGGCGCGCAATCGGCGCGAGCGAACTCATGCGAGTTGAGCGGCACATCGAGCCCTGCGACCAGCCGGCCCACCTTGACCCAGTCGGAGACGGTCACGGCGTTGTTGCCCAGGGGTGCGGGGCTGACATCCGCCTCGAAACCGCCGAGGCCGACGTCGTCCACCACCAATTGCGCTTCCTGGCTGGCGGCCGTGCCGTAGTCGTTGCTCACCAGCACGCGATAGCTGCCAGCCCGCTGGGTCGTGACCGCAAGCAACGTCAACGAGCTGTTTGTCTCCGCCGGCAACGACACCCCGTTCAGCTGCCACTGGTAGGTCAGCATCGGCAGCCCGCGCGCCGTCACCGCAAATGTCACGTCCGCGCCGGATGCGGCCGATTGGCTCTGGGGTTGGGTGAGCAGCGAGGGCGAGACGTCGGCGTAATCGCGATGCCAGCTCGTGCTGGTCTGCCCGGCGCTGTTGTTGTTGGCTGAGCCCGCCATGCCCACCAGGAGGGTTGCCGGCATCGTCTGCGTCAGCGTGCCCATGGGCAGCCAGTCCACACCATCTGCGCTGCGATAGGCGGTGAACACGTCGCCTTGGCGGCGCAGACGCATCCAGGCGTCGGGCAGGAACACCCCGGCGGTGTTCGAGCTGCCCGGCCACCCTGCCGCACTGGCGCCATCGCTGGGACGATAGGATACACCATACCTATTCGCACTGCTGTGGGATTGGAGGTAGACGAAGATGAACCGGCTGTTGCGAGCAAGCGCGGGCCGCGCCATCAATCCGGACTGCGCATTCTGATTCGGCGTCGTCTGCGCGGCGACGCGCGTCGCCACGTCAAAATCGCCTGCCCGATTCTCATAGGCGAAATGGCCGGCGTCCTGCACCCCCCCAATCGCCGTGCCTCCCGCCACCATGTCGAAGGCGGTGTCGTCGAACGGAACGGTCATACCGGGCTCGCGCGGGTCGGTGCCCGGAACGCCAATGTCGGCCGCGGCCAGGGACAAAACCGTTCCCGTATGGATGCAGCTGGTTTGGTTGCCCAGAGCGTCCACGACGTTGTCCAAGGCCAGTGCAAATCTGTCTCCGGCCAGAGGACTGGCGACCAGCCAAACTTGATTGCCGTTGGTTTTGAGCACGGCCTGGGTGGGCGCAAAGCCGTTGACGGCGTAGCTCGCGAGATTCGTGGCGAAGGCGGGCGCGACCGGTTCGTCGAAGGTGATGCCCACGCGGGTGCCGTTCTGCAGGGCGTATGCGCCCACCACCACCGGCGCCGTGCCATCAATCACAAACGTCCCGGTGAACACATCGTCCTCGGCCTCGCCACTCGAGCCGTCGCCATCCTGATCCAGCCCGCTGAGGGTGCTGCCAAGCTCGTTGATATCCGGACCGATGCGCACGGCGTAAGTCCCATCTGCGGCTTGCGGCGAGAAGCTGATCCGCCAATTGGCGCCGACTGGCGCCACGCTGGTGGCGGGAATCACCCCATACGGTCCGGTGAGGCTCACATCCGCCGGGGTGAACGACGCCGGGTCAATCGGCAGATCAAACGCGATGTCGACCGAACCGACCGACGGCGTGACGGCGGCCGAAGGCGTCATGTTGGTAATCCGCGGGCCGCCGAAGTCGGCGATAAAGCCCGCGTCAAACGGCACGGAGTTAGTGCCGGGTGGAATCAGACCGCGCAACGACTTCATCTGGCCGTTAACCGCGGCGTACGCGTTCAATCCATTGAGGAGGAACCGCGAGCCATTGAGGACGCGCAGCCCCTGGCCGTCCATGCCGTAGAGGTAGAGCGCCTCGGGTTCGCCCGCCGCGCCGCGCTGGCCATTGTTGATGCTGTCCACCAGCCGCACGACGCTGGTCTGGTTGCTGCCCCCTAGGATCAACTGGCTGCAGCCGAAGTTGCGCGACGTGAACCCGCCCGGCCCCGAATCCCGCCCGCCCACCTCCAACCACTGGGATTCCGCACCGTCCATTTGGAAAAACGCGTTCTCGACCACGATGCTGTTTGGATCGGTGTTTTCGTATCGGAAGTCGCCCTTGCACCTGAGCGTCGCCTGGCCGCTGACCGCAAGGGTCGCCGGGGCGCGGAGATAGGGGTCGATGCACTCGAGCTCAGTCCCGTTGCCGGCGGCAGTGAACCGAACGCGGCGCGCGGTTGACGGGCTGCCGATCCTCATGATGCCGCTGTTCAATGTGTTGAACTCGAGCCAGTCGTCGTTGTCGTAGGCGTCGGTGCGGCAGCCAGTCGCGGCCGTCAGCCCCGAGAGGTCAATCACGCCGTTATTGTCGGCCGTGATCGAGTAGATACGCGCCCCGCTCCATCCGCCCCAGGCGGTGATGGACTGCAACGGCGACAGGTCCAGCCGCGATCCGGTGCCGTTGGCCGAGAAGATCGTCGGACTGCTCCGCCAGTCCTGGTGCATGTCATAGCCCGTCGCGGCGACTGCAAAGGACAGCCCATCGCTCACGCTGATCCGGGAGGCGTAGATGTTCTGGAAAAGCGGCACGTTGATGTTCCGCCCCACCGAAACGCCCAATCCGCTGTCTTGAAACGTCACCAGGTTCGGGGCGTTGAAGGTGCTGTTGAACCCCCAGCCAAAGCTCGCCCCAGATGCGTGTCCCAACTGAGGCGCATCCACGGCGGCCCCGTCCGGGATGCTGAAATAGGTGTCGCTGACGGACTGCGCCGCCGGCAACTCCAGCCGGCCACTGCTCGATACGTAGAACTGCGCGTTGTCCACGTTCTCCAGCGCCGGCAGGCGCAGAAACGGCACCTCGACGTTCCAGCGCGTCTTGCGCGTGAGCGTCCGCAGCGCCGGCAGTCTGATCTCGCCCCCGTTGCGGATGTTGAACTCGAGCCAGTCGTCATTGTCGTAGGCGTCGGTGCGGCAGCCGGTCGCGGCCGTCAGCCCCGAGAGGTCAATCACGCCGTTATTGTCGGCCGTGATCGAGTAGATACGCGCCCCGCTCCATCCGCCCCAGGCGGTGATGGACTGCAACGGCGACAGGTCCAGCCGCGATCCGGCGCCGTTGGCCGAGAAGATCGTCAGACTGCTCCGCCAGTCCTCAAACATGTTGTAACTGGTCGCCGCCACTCGTCCGGTGGCTCCGCCACTCACGGCGAGTCGGGAGGCGTAGATGTTGTTGAGTGGCCCCAGCAAGGCTTGGCGGGTTGGGCTGAACGCGATGGAAGAGTTGCGGTAGGTGGACAGGTTCGTGGCCACGAACGCACCATCGCCGCTCAGATTCACAGTGACGGTGTCCAAGGTCAGCAGGGCAGGAGCGGATACCACGCCGTTGGCGCCTATGGAGATAGTGCCCGATGCAAAGCTGCCCAGCAGCGGCAGGCTCAGCGTGTTGCTGGCAGCCACGGTCACGTGCGTATCCGTCGCCTGATTGAGCAGCGGCAACTCGTAGTACGGCAGGTCAAGATTGAAGCGGACCCGCCCCGAGATCCGGCCGAGGGCGCCCAGCCGGATGTCACCGCTGGAATTGATGTTCAGGTCCAGCCAATCATCGTCGCCCGGGCCGGTGATCTGGCCCAACCCGGACAGATCAATGACGCCATTGGTCCAGGCATAAATCGAGTAGGTGCGGGTGCCAGTGCCCGCGGCCACGTAGAGAGAGGAGACGTTGGTCAATTCCAGGAGCGACCCGCTCCCGGCGGATTGGAGCAACGTGGCATTGCCATTGTATTGCGCCCAGTTGTAGGTGCTGGCGCCGATGCCCACATAGCCGCCGTCCTGTGCAACCAGACTCGGGTAGCTCGAAAGGCTGCTGCTGGCCGTCAGAGCGCGGAAGGCGCTGCCTGGCCCGCGGGCGTTGACCGTGCCCCGGATCAGCGCCATGCCGAGCACGTCCAGGGGCTGCCCGTTGGTCAGCGCCAATCTGCTTTGAGAGCCAAAGCTCAAGGCATCGATGGCGCCCGCCCCAGCGGCATCGTACACCAGGCTGGCGCTGTCCGGCACGATCACGGTGAAATGGGTCCCAGCGTTGTTGAGGGGGACGACTTGGGGACTCCAGTTGGTGGCGACGGACCAATTTCGGTAGTCGTTGCCGCCGGACCAGGTGACGGTCTGCCCGGTCTGGGCGAATGCGGCGGATGTGGCCAGGAGGATTGCACAGGCGAGCTGAATGGAAGCAGTTTTCATGGCTTGTGGCGGATGGCGCTGGCGTTCTGCGGATTCGTTAGGCCCATTGATTCCTTATCCGGACCTCTTTGGCAACATCGAAACCCAACGAAACTGAACTTCTTGATAAGAGTCAGTGCAAAATTACTTCTCATTTTGGTGGCCGCCGGGCTGCGGTCCGGGTGAGGTCTGCCAAACCGCTCCAACCCTTCACCGGCCGACCGCCCTACCTTCCCTGATGATAGCCGATCTGCGGCGATGCCGCGCTGAATTCGATCCGCTCGCCCTCGGTCCCCAGGTAGCCGCCCCAGCCGATCCGGATCTCGGCCACACGCCTCCAGTCGAGCTCGCCATCGCTGTCGGGCGACCAGCCTGCCAGCTCGAGCCGGCGGATCGGCACCCACACGCGCTGAGGGCCTGAAACGCCCAACATGCATCCCGTGGCGGCAATGAAATCGCCGCCGCCCTTCTCCTGCACGATCACCAGCAATTGGGTTGGTGTCCGCTGACCCTCGGGCACCCAGGCGTCCAGAGCCAGACACTCCACACCCTCGAGATCCAGCGGCTCCGGAAATGAAAACCGCATGAACATGAATGTGTCCACGCGGCCTTTCGTCAGCGTGGACGAGGCTCGCCACGCGGGACGATCCGCTGTCGAGCGAACCGTGTCGGCCGCGATCTCGGTGCGGACATGCTCGCCCTGGATCATGCCGGGGTCCGCTTGCGGGATGGCGCGGAGCGCCAGATTCGGCAGGGCGCCGCCTCGAGGCGCGAGCTTTTTCGGAGCCCGCGCAGATGGATAGCGCAGCAGAACGGCGCCGTGCGGTTCGAGATCGAGGCGGACCCGCTGGCCCAGATTCGTGCCCGCAATCGCGCCCGAGCCGGGATCCCAACGCTCGCCCGGCCCCCGGGAGCTCAGCGTCGCTTCCCCCCGCCATGCCTTGCCGCTGTCGTTAATCAGGAAGTAGACCTCGTGGCCATGGACGCGCCGGTGCGCGGCGCGCACCGGAGACCGGGG
Organism: uncultured Verrucomicrobiota bacterium; assembly: GCA_964432995.1. Taxonomy (GTDB): domain Bacteria; phylum Verrucomicrobiota; class Verrucomicrobiia; order Limisphaerales; family JAHDYP01; genus CAYSPU01. The sequence goes on along the minus strand of CAYSPU010000002.1, from coordinate 48,262 downwards.
CGCGTTGACCGCGACATCGGGCTCGATCAATCCGTTGAGGACGATGGGCAGGAGCCCTTCCCATCCAGCCGGCAGAAAAACACCCGCACCACCCTCGCCTGCGATGTTCATGGATGGACCGGCGCTTTCCTCGCCGAACATTGCCCGGCCCAAAGCCAGGATCTTCGAGGATGGAAAATCGGTCTCGCTGTTCCGGGGCCGTGCGCCCAGCGCGATGACCGCACCGCCGCTCCGAACGAACCGTTCCAGGTTGATCCAGGCGGTCTCAGGCAGCGTGTCGACCCCAGGCAACACCAGGACGCGCCACCCGAGCTTGCCATGCACGAGCGCGCCCCCCTCGACCGCCGCTTCCGCCAAGGTGCGGCTGTCGATGACGGTGAACTCGCGCTGGGCTGCGAAGAGGCTCTCGGCTGCTGCCCGCCAGCCATGCTCGATGGCGGTCGCGCCCGGAACGTCGTTGGCCCAATGCCGGGCGGGGTGGAATTGAGGCCAGATGCTCTCGACGGGGTACAGGAGCGCCACATCGGCGACCGGGTGTCCTCCGGCGAGGGCGGCGCAGCAGCGTCCGATCCACTCGTTCAGCCGCCGCAAGGCGTCGTCCGGCAGGTCAGCGAAGCTGTAATAGCTGGTGATGGCGTTGACACCCGAGACGATCAGCCGATTGCATGTCCCGCGGATCTCGGCTTCGGTCACGACACGTTTGGGCCGCCGATCTCCGGGCCCGCGCCACACCTGCGCGTGGTCCGAAGTCTCGCACATCACGATGCGCCGTTCCTCGAGCTCGGCGGCGCTGGCCACGAGGCGCGCAACGAACCATGGGACCTCCGCCGGCACGCTCGTCAGGCAATCCATGCTCGGGGCGTCCAGGCGCCGAATGCATCGGAAGAAATCCCCATAGAGCGGCACGTGCGCCACCAGACTTTCCTCCATCAACAGGTGGCCGCCCGACGGGATGCGCCATTCGCGACAGCGCTCCTGGATCTGGCCGAAGTAATGGGATGACACCAGCTCGCCGACAGTCCGCCAGAAATCGAAACGCATCCGGGCGCCGGGATCTCCCGCATCGCCGATCAACGCCGGCAGGACGGACTCGTCGAGCGGATAGCCGCGGCGCTGCTGGAACTCGGCGGGCAGGTTCGGCGCCCAGGGCAGCGGCCGCCATGGCATCGGCTTCAAATAGCAGCTCATCAGGGACGGCTCATCCGTGAACGTCGCGACAAAGATTTGCCCCAGATCGGCGCCGATCTGCTCGGCGTAGCGCTGGTGAGTCAGCTCCAAAAACCGCCGGGTCGGCTCCGGCATGAGCAGGTTCACATAGGGCATTTTCTCGAAGAGATTCCCCTCGGCGTGGGTGCCTTCGTAAAGCGGGTGGATCGTGACCACCATGGCATGCCAGCGGCCTGGGGGGACATCCCATCGCATCGAGCCTTCGCGAACCCGTGGCGCCAGATCCACCTTCCCTTCGAGATCGATCCGCCCGTCGCGGATCGGGAATGCCGCAGCCAGAACGAGGTCCCCGGGCGGTTTCTTCAGCTCGACCGGACCGGGGCCGCATTCGGCGTCCCATGCCAGCCAGCCGCGCGCCTCCCACTCGGGGTGATCGCGCAGAACAAGCCCGCCGGCGTTGCCGGATGGGTATCCCCGTTCGTCGTAGAGCCAAAGCGCCATCCCCGCTTCCTGGGCATGCCGCACCGCGCGCCGGAACGCATCCCACTTGGATTCGCTCCGCAAATACTGATCGAACGACACATTGCACACCACGCCGCCGAATCCCTGCATCTGGAGCTTCCGGATCAAGGCATCCTGGGCGCCTGGATCGTCGGGCCAACCGTGGATGATCTTGATGATCCGCGCCTGGGCAGGCGGATCGGCCATGGCCGCCGCAAAATCCGGCGGAGCGGCCGTGGTCGATCCAATCATCAGGCCGGCCGCCACGGCCAGACTCAACGCGATCGCCCACACGAAACGGCTGCACAGTCCCCGCACAGTGAGGATATCTGCATTCATGATGCCACCGCTTTAATCCAACCGCCAATGCCGAGGCAACAACAACCTGCACGGCAGCAGAGGTGAGGAGGCAGGGCAAGATCCGGAATTGCATCTTCCCGCCGAGGGGCAGTAACCTGTTGCGCGATCGCGCCGGCCCATGCGCATCCATCATGGACCCTCATAATCCAAAACGCGCTCGTGGCATCCGTTGCCTCCCGATCCTGTTGGTGTCGATCGGAGGGGCGAGCGCCATTTGGGTGTTGGGATCGCCTTCCTGGCTGCCGGTTTGGCGGGGAGCGCCCAACACCGCCTTGACCACGCTTTTCTTTCTGGCGGCGGCTGCGGCCGTTCGCACCGGCGTCCCGGCTCGCTACCAATGGAGCGTCGTAGCCGGCCTGGGCTTCTCCGCGATGGGCGACGCCTTTCTGATGCAGTCGAAAGATTATTTCGTGGCCGGGCTCGGCAGCTTTCTGGGGGCTCATTTATGCTACCTTTGGGCCTTTACCGATGACAGCCCGCTGGCGGGCCGCCGGATGCCGTTCGTGATCGGGGGCCTGCTGGGAGCAGTGCTGCTGGCGCGGCTTTGGCCCGGCGTGGCGGGACCGCTTCGGGTTCCCGTCATTCTCTACACCGCGGCCATTCTGGCCATGGCGGCCCAGGCATCGAGCCGCGCCTTGTCCAGGCATAGCACGGCCGCGATCCTCGCCGCAGCAGGTGCGGCGCTGTTCGTCGTCTCCGATTCCGCGCTGGCGTATCGGCGCTTCTGCGGCCCTTTCGAATGGAGCCGAGCGATTGTCCTGGGAACCTATTTCGCGGCCCAGGCCGGCATCGCCCTGTCCGTGGTCAAGGAACCTGGTAGGTGATCACGGCGTTCGATCCGTCGATGCGAAAGCCGGTAATCCGGGTCTTGCGCGGTCCGTCGATGCAATAGAACCGCGTTGCCGGAGAGACGGGGACGGTGAAGGTTCCGCCGGTGGGCATCTGGGCGACAACAGTGGGGCTGCAATCGGCGCCGACGATATCGGTGGTGGCCAGCACGTTCTTGGCCGCGGGATCGACGGTGTAAGGCCCGCCCGCCGACTCGGCGGATCGGCACAGCATCGGATACCATGCCTTGACCACACCCGCCGGTTCCGTCGGATCATTGATGACAACGTCAGAGAAGTCGTCGGGATTGACCGAGTAAAGGTAGAGATTCCCGCTGCCGCCCGTCTCTTCCCAAAGGCATCGCACGGGATAGAGCCCGTCGGCTTCGACGACGAACTCGAATGTGGCGTTGGCGGTGCTGCTGGGGTTCTCCCATAGCACCAGCGGATGGGGGTCCCTCAGGCCGGCGCCCGAGTATAGTCCGGCACGGTCGTCGCTTTGGATATGGAACCGATGAACGCCAGCCTTCAGCTCGAGATAGGCCATGGACTCGATGGCGATGTTGATGGGGTTTCCCGGGCAGAGGCCGGGGATCGGATTGGGTGTCCCGTTCTTGTTCCAGTTCAGGACCTGGACGATGCTGGTGGCCGACCGGTCCACCGGAATCGCGGGCGGGACAGCCAGCTGCTGCAATGCCCTGGCCAGGCTGTTATCGAGGTTCACGCCTCCGTTGTCGCTCTGCGCCATCCGCACGTCGAATCCGCGCACGCTCAGGCTGCCAACCGGCAGGCTGTTGCTGGCCTGGAGATAAGGGAACGCGGTGGTCCACGTCCACGTGTTCGTCTGCGATGCGCCCGAGGAGTCCGCGAACTGGACAACGTTCGTGTGCCGGCTGCCCCACGGATAGAGGGTGGGGATCGGATAGGTCACCGTTGCGCCGTAAAAGTCGGTGAGCCCGCTGGGATTCTTCGGCTTGTGGACCAGCCCCTCGATACCGAGGGACTCCTTCGGAATCCAAACCCCGTCGAGGCTGAGCTTGATCGAGTCCAGATTGACGAGGGTGTCCCGGTCGAGAATCTTCACCGTGACGGTAGGATACAGGGCGGTGGCTTTGCCGGCAGGCGGGGGATCGAGATCCGTCACAGTCGTGGGCATGGTCCCGGCGGCAGGCACGAACGCCCGGAAGTTGTCGAACGTGGCATCGGCGCCCTCGGTCGACGACTTGTACTTCTGCTCGAAAACGAGATAGCCGCACAAACCGGCGTTGTAGAGGTAATCGGAGCCGATCGCTGACTGCCACGGATTGTTCGGCTCGGCCAGGTCAAACAACTGCAGCAGGAACGTGAATCCGTCGTGGCTGCTGGCGACGAGCCGGTAGCGATGGGCGGGATCCAGGACGACCGATCCCGTGCCCAGCTCGGCCACCGTGGTAGGCAGCTCGTTGTTGATCTGGCTGATGTACAGATTCCGGTAGCCGGACGAGTAGGTCGCCGTATACCCATCGGACGTTCCGAAGTTGATGTCCTGGAAGTAAAAAAGGAGGCCCGCCTCCTGTTCCCAATCCGCGTTCCATGCGAGCAGATCCGTTCCGACCGAGAACCGCCCTGCGTAGGCCGCGTCGGCCCGGAAACTCCCCGCCCGGGCATTCCCCATTTGGTAGGGATCGTCGCCCGTCGGGGGCGCGTAGATTCGATACGCCTTGCCGCCCTGGCCGTCATCGGGATACGAGTACGTCGCCTGCCCGTAATAAGGGAGGGTGTACTTTGTCCAACCGTTGTCGTTCCCCGCGTTGAAATCCGACGTTTGGCCGGCCAGCGGCGGCGCCAGCGCGACTGAGACGAGAGCGGCCAAAACCGATGCCAAACCAGTGCGCGCCGGGCGGAGGAAAGCCGGCGGGTGAGGGAGGTGGTTGTTCATAGCTTGTTGGTTTCATGCCGAAGCAAGGATCCGAAGCCGCAGTCATTGACCGCGAGAATTCCCTTGCTTCGAGCTTGCTCGAATGCTGCTCGCCTGCCTTTCACAAGTCAAGGCAAATGGCTGGAGCACGGCGGGTGGAGCGTCAGACAGATTACTTCGGCGCTTGTTGCGTCCGGTCCCAGTTTGTCTTCTCCCCCCTCCGCGGCAGTGGAGGGGAGGGTCGGGGAGAGGCGGGCGTTGGAACAATCCCCTCTCCCTCCGCCCTCCGCTCGTGCCTCGCGGGGGGAGGGAATGGCCTCCGGTCGCAGGGGGGCATTCATCCCGCATGACGCGATTCACTGCGGGCTTGACCCAGGGCGGATCCCGGGGCGAAATTGCGGGCGCAATGGACATGACCTTCACACTCGTCCCGATCGAGAAGCCCGAATCCACCAACTTCATCCTGGGCCAGACCCATTTCATCAAGTCGGTCGAGGACATCCACGAGGCCATGGTCAACGCCGTCCCCGGCATCCAGTTTGGATTGGCCTTTTGCGAAGCCTCGGGCAAGTGCCTGGTGCGCTGGAGCGGCACCGACCCGGCGATGATCGAGCTGGCCCGGAAGAACGCTCTCGCGATCGCCGCCGGACACAGCTTTATCCTCTTCCTCGCCGAGGGTTTCTTCCCCGTGAACGTTCTCAATGCCCTCAAGATGACACCCGAGGTCTGCCGCATCTTCTGCGCAACCGCCAACCCGACCCAGGTCCTGATCGCCGAGACTCCCCAGGGACGCGGCGTGATGGGCGTTGTGGACGGATCTGCCCCCAAGGGTGTCGAGGGCGACACTGACATCGAATGGCGCAAGAAGTTCCTCCGGCAAATCGGCTACAAGCTCTAGCCTTTCGATCCATTGGGCGAGGGGGGGGGTGGCGGACCGGAGGCAGTTGTGCGACATTGGGTCATGACCCAGTCCCGGCTCAATCCCTGGTTGATTCGTGCAGATGATTATCCCGTGGACGGCTGCAGCAGCGACCAGCTCGAGTTCCTTCTGGGTTACGGAATCCTGGCGCCCTCGAACCACAACGCCCAGCCATGGCTCTTCCGCCTGCACATCTCCGAGGTCGATGTGATTGCGGATCGCCGCCGTGCCCTGCGGATCATCGATCCTGCCGACCGCGAGCTGACGCTGAGCTGCGGATCGGTCCTGTTCAACCTGCGCGTGGCCGCCGAGTATTTCGGGCATCAATGCGTGGTCCAGATCCTTCCTCAGCGGGACGATCCCAATCTGATGGCCCGCGTCCATCTGGGGCTGAAGTCGGACACGCCGGCGGAGGATGTGGTTTTGTTTCATGCGATCCAGCAGCGCCGGACCAGCCGCCATCCATTCCAGCCGGAGCCATTGCCCGACGAATGGCTGGGCGCCCTGGCCGGGGCCGCGGAGTCGGAAGGCGCCTGGCTTCACCTTTTCACCGAAGAATCGCAGCGCATCGAGGTTGCCGACCTGGTCGCCGAAGCCGATCGCATCCAGTGGGCCGACCGGCATTTCCGCGAGGAGGTGTCACGCTGGATTCGCCCCCGAAGCGATCCAGCGTCCGATGGCATCCCCGTCCACGACCTGGGGATTCGCGACTGGCTGTCGTTCGCCGGCCCGCTGCTGGTCCGGACGTTCGACCGCGGAGACGGCCAGGCGGCGCGCGACCGCGACATCGCCATGCATTCCCCGGTGCTGGCGGTCCTGGGGACGAATGCCGATGATTGCGCGAGCTGGCTGGCGGCCGGCCAAGCCCTCGAGCACGTCCTCCTCAAAGCCCAGTCGGAAAACGTGACCGCGTCCTTTCTCAGCCAGCCGGTGGAGATCCCCGCGCTCCGGGCGCGGCTGACCGAGATGACCGGCCGCGCCGGCTTTGCCCAGGTGCTGCTCCGCCTGGGTTGCGCCCCCGCGGTTTCGCCCGCCCCGCGCCGGTCTCTGCGCGCCATGGTCATCCAGCAGAACCATGGCCACACGTGATCGCGGCCCGATTGCGCCAGATCCGATCAGGGCGCAGCCGCCAAGGGGGGAGTGCGAGCGTGCTCGATCGTGGTCCGGTCGAAGATCAGACCATCGGCGTCCACCGCCGCGACAGAGACGCGGCCTTCGGGGTGGAGGGTCACATGAAACAGATGACGCCGCGGTTCGGCATGGGCAAGGTACCATGCATTGGTGGGCACGGTCCGAGTATTCACCCCCCAGGCGCCATCGCCCAGATAAACGATCCCCCGCACGTCGTCGCGCCGATGCTGGAGCAAGGGATGGGTCCGTTTGTAGTTATGATGATCGTGCTCGAACGCGGCCGAGATCCCGTAGCGCTCGAAGAGCGGCACCCAATGGTTCCGGATCTCGACCGCGCGCGCGTTCTCGTACGGCATGGCGCCCTTGCTCGATTTGGCGGTTCCGTAAGCGGGGTAATGGTAGAAGGGAAACAGATACTGCTGGCCTGCCCGCGCCCCCAGAGTCTCCTCGAGCCACTTGGTCTGGGCGCCGGCCACCGGCTGCATGTGGCCCGAGTCCAACGCCACCAGCGACAAATACCGCCCAAAATCGATCGCGAAGTTGGATCGCCCGCCCGGCAGGGCGAAAAAGCCATGGTAATAGGGGGCGTCCTCCGGCGCCCGCATCTTCGATCCGCTGCGGACCTCGTGGTTGCCGATGCCCACCACCATGGGAATGAGGCGGCCTCCCTTGCCCCGGCCATGAAGGGTCCAGGACTGAAACCAGTCGATCCACCGGGTGGCGTCCACACCGTTCGCGTAAGCCAGATCTCCGCCAAAAACCGCGAAGTCAGGATCCAGCGCGCCGGCCCTCCGGTTCATCGCGTCGGCCATCTGGCGCGAGTGCATCATGTCGCCGCCCACCACGAATCGCACCGGCCGGGCCAGCGCGGCCGGCATGGTGCGGAATTTGTAGCCGCCCTTGATTTCCTTGGTCGTCTTGTCTTCCGAAGGCGCCTTGTCGCCCAGGCCGAACTCATACACCCGATCCGGATCCAATCCGGTCAACTCGACCCGGTGCATCTGCAGCACGGAAGGGGACACGGCATGGCGCTGGCCCGCCTGAGATTGCCAGCCCGAGGCGCCGACCGTGCGGTACCAGACCTTGGTGGGCGCATGCTCGTACAGATTGACCCAGTTCACCGTCATGGTTGTCGCCGGGTCTCTCTGCCACATGAGATACACGCCAATGGTATCGCTCTGCGCTCCCGCCCCAAACGGCAGCAGGAGGCACGCAACCACGGAATAGCGGATCCAGTGCAAAATCATGCCTAAGCAAAACTGTTCCAGGGATGGGCGTCAAGCGTCCTCTGAAATCCGCGCGCGATTCAAGGCGTCCGCCGTCTGTGAGCCGATGAGACGCCGGGCATTGGGCCGGTCTGGGGGTGCGCTTCAGGATCTCCATGACATGCCGCCCAGGCTCTGAATCCCTGCCCGGTGGGCCCGGTGGAATCCGATTGTCATCCTGGGGCCGTCGCGCATTATGGTGGGCATGAAAACCGCACGATGGATGGGGTTGTGCATCGGGGCGCTGTGGTGGTGCCTGGACCTGCCGCCGCTCGGCGCGGTCGAGGCCGAAGGCTGGATCCCCTTGTTCGATGGCCGGACGCTCGACGGCTGGAAGGCGAGTGAGAATCCGGGCGGGTTCCGGGTCGCCAACGGCACGATTACGTTCGACGGGGCGCGGTCGCATCTGTTCTACGTCGGCAAGGTCCAAGGCGCAGATTTCAAGAACTTCGAGCTGAAGGCCGACGTGCGCACGGAACCGGGGGCCAACTCGGGGATCTTCTTTCATACCGCCTATCAGGAGGCGGGGTTCCCGGTGAAGGGCTTCGAGGCGCAGGTGGCCAACACGCACGTGGGGGCTGGCGGCTACATCGAGAGAAAAAAGACGGGCAGCCTCTACGGGATCCGCAACCTCTACAAGGCAATCGTCCAGGACAACGAGTGGTCCACGATGCACATCTGCGTGCGCAATCGGCACGTCCAGATCCGGGTCAACGATTTCCTGGCAGTGGATTACATCGAGCCCGAGAACCCGCTCCTCGATGTCCGGCGACCCGGGCGCCGGATCTCGCGCGGGACGTTCGCCCTGCAGGGGCACGATCCGGACAGCAAGGTGTCTTTCAGGAACATCCGCGTGAAGCCGCTCCCGGACGAGCTGCCGTTCGATTCGATCGCTCCTGCGCCGTTTGACAAGATCGATGAGCAGATCGTCAAACTGGGAACCGCGAACTATCCGCTGGTCGATTTCCACACGCACCTCAAAGGCGGATTGACGCTCGAAGGCGTATTCGAGCATATGCGCCGGACGGGGATCAATCACGGGATTGCTGTCAATTGCGGCCTGGGCTTCGCGATCACCAACGATGTCGGGATTGAGAGCTTTCTGGAATCGATGGCGGGAAAGCCGGTTTTTGTGGGGATGCAGGCCGAGGGCCGCGAATGGCCTCAGCTGTTCTCGAAGGCCGCCATCCGCCGATTCGACTACGTGTTCACCGACAGCATGACCATCTTCGATCCCCGGGGCAAACGGATGCGGCTCTGGATCCGGGAAGAGGTCGAGGTGCTGGACAAGCAGTCCTTCATGGATCACCTGGCCGATACCACCGTGAAGATTCTCGAGGAGGAACCGATCGACATCTACGTGAATCCGACCTTTTTGCCGGACGTGATCGCAGCGGAATACGACGTCCTCTGGACGCCGGCTCGGATGCAGCGGGTGATCGGAGCCGCCCAGAGAGGCGGAGTGGCGATCGAGATCAACAGCCGATACCGGCTGCCCAGCGCCGAGTTCATCCGGCGCGCCAAGGCGGCTGGGCTCAAGTTCACCCTCGGCGTCAACAACGTCGATGCCGACCTGGGCCGGTCGGAATACGGCCTCGAGATGATCGCCGCCTGCGGCTTGGAGTCGAAGGATTTCTGGATGCCAACGGCCCGAAGTTCGCCTTGACGCAAGGCTTCCATCGGATCAGCCTCATCCCCTGCAAACTTGGAAGTGACTTTGATCGAGAGCGTCATATGTCGACAACACCGGGTCGGGGGACCCGGCCGGGAGAATCGTGTTGGCCGCGTGCTCTTGGGCGGCAAGGCTTGTGACGTTGCATCGAGTCACCGAACGGCCAGAGGAGGGATGAGATTCATGCTTGTCATCGCGGCACTGGTGCTCGCGGCCGGCTGCACGACCGTGCATCGGCTGGACAGCACGAAATGCCAAGTCATTCGCGTTCCCCAGGGATTGCAGAATCCCTCCGTGTGCGAAAGCATGCGGGAGCAGATTGCGCGCGGAGAATCGGTCATCCTTAAGGTGGCCGAAGGAGAGCGGATGCCGCTCAAGCTGGCGGTCGATCTGCCGATGGGCACGCTCGAGGAAGCCGAAAACACCTTTGCGTTCAAGCACGAAACGTATTTCCTTCTTGCCGAGAACAAATTTTGTCTTAGCCCCGATGGCCAGCGCTGGGCGAACGTTTCGAGCCCGAAATCTGTGGCGAAGCTGTTCGGCGTCAAGCACGGCGAGGTTTCGTTTGGGTTCACTTCGAAGACCAACGAGCCGCCGTACATGAGCATCGAGGTCAAAACGAGATGAATGGCCCGCCTCGCGCGGCGCGCATTGGCGCCATGCTCTCGATCATGCGCTTCCGATCCGATCGCTGGTAGCACCAGCGCCCGCTGTGGACGCCGCCAGCCTGCCCTCGCCTCTCCACAACATTTTCCGTCGTCCCGCAGCCTTGCCGAAGCAATCCCCCCCCTATTTTGTGCCCTATTGCCACAACGGCATCCCGCCTGTATTATTGAAATTGCCCGTGACCACCCGCCGATCGAGCCTGACCAGGAAACAACTCGTCGAGGAGAACGCCGAGTTGCGCGCCCGCCTTGCGGAAGCCGAGGAAAGGCTCCGCGCGCGGCGCCCAGAGGGGGGCGAGCGCGTTCTCGATCCGAACGAGCACGAGCGGACCCATCAAGCGCTGGCCAGCGCCGCGGTGGCCGGTCAGGACGTCACCGACCTGCGCAGGACGGAGGAAGCGTTGCGCCGGGCCCACGCCCGACTCGTGCTGGCGCAAGAGGCCGCTGGGGCGGGGACATGGGACTGGGATTTTCAGACCGGAACAATGGACTGGTCCGCCGAGTTGTTCCGTTTGTTCGGCCTGGACCCGACCCGAGCCGAGGCCAGTTTCGAAACGTGGCGCGCCGTGCTTCATCCCGACGACCTTGCGCGGGCCACGGAGCGGGTCGACGCCGCCCTCCGCAGCCGGACGCGACTGACGAACGAGTACCGCATCCGCATGCCCAGCGGGGATGTGCGGTGGATCAAAGCCCTCGGCGATACCGTGTGCGACGCCAGCGGCCATGCATTGCGGATGTCGGGGATTTGTCTCGACGTCACCGAAAGCAAGCGAGCCGAGGAAACCCTGCGGAGTGAGGAGGCGACTCTGCGGGGCATTCTGGACGCCACCCAGGAATCGATCTGGCTGTTCAGCCCCGAAGGCCGCATGCTGATGGGGAACACCATCGCGTTCCAACGATTTGGAAAGCCGCCGGCGGATATCATCGGCAAGCATTTCAACGAGATTCTGCCGCCCGAGCTGGCCCGGACCCGGCTGGCCCGCCTCCGGGAGGTGGTCGAGTTCGCACGGCCGGTGGATTTCGAGGACGAACGCTGTGGCATTTTGTTTCACCACAGGTTCTATCCCGTGCTCGATGCGGCGGGGCAGGTGACATCGGTGGCGTGTTTCAGCCGCGACGTCACCGAGCGGAAGCGCTCCGAGGGGGAGCGAGTGCAGTTGCTGACCCGCCTGCAAGAACAGCACGCCGAGCTGGACGCGGTCCTCGCCGCCATTCAGGACGTGGTGCTCATTTACGACAAGGACGGGACCGTCCGCCTGGTGAACCGCGCGTGCGTCCCGGCCTACGGCTTCGATCCCACCAACCACAGTCTCCGAGATATCCTCCAGCGCAACTCCTACCACGACCTCGACGGGCGGCCGCTCGATGCCGAGTCCGTGCCGACGGCGCGTGCGCTGCGGGGCGAGAGCGTGCGCAACGCGCAGTGCGTCGTCCGGCGGATGGACGGAGCGGAAGCGGCGTGGGAGATTTCGTCGACGCCGCTGCGGATCGGCGGCGAAGTCGTGGGGGCCGTCACCGTCTGGCACGACATCACCGAGCGACAGAAAGCCGAAGAGGAACTTCGCCAGCTCAATGCCAAGCTCGAGCAGCGCGTGAACGAGCGCACCGCCGAACTCACCCTCTCGGCCCAATACGCCCGCAGCCTCATCGAAGCCAGTCTGGACCCTCTGGTCACGATCAGCGCCGACGGGCGGATCACCGATGCGAACCGGGCGACGGAACTGGCGACCGGGGTCTCGATCGAGGGCTTGGTGGGCAGCGATTTCTCGAGCTACTTCACCGACCCGGATCGGGCGCGGGCCGGCTACCGGCAGGTCATCGCGGAGGGGCTGGTGCGCGACTACGCCCTCACGCTCCGCCATACCTCCGGTCACACCATGGACGTGCTTTACAACGCGACGGTGTATCGCAATGGCGCGGGCGAAGTGCAGGGCATCTTCGCTGCCGCCCGTGATATCACCCATCGCAACCGCGCCGAGGAGCAACTCAAGGCGGCCAACCGGGACCTGGAAGCCTTCTGTTACTCGGTGTCGCACGATCTGCGCGCGCCCTTGCGCGGTATTGACGGCTTCAGCCAGGCGTTGTTGGAGGACTACCTGGATCGGCTCGACGCCGAAGGCCAGGGGCACCTGCGCTGGATCCGTTCCGAATGCCAGCGCATGGGCTGCTTGATCGACGACCTGCTGAACTTGTCCCGAGTCGGCCGCGTCGCCATCGAACGTAAATCCGTTGACCTCACCGCGCTCGCGCGGGAGATCGTGGCGGGCCTGCGGCGGACCGCCGGCAACCGGCCGGTGCGATTCCAGATCGCCGACGGATTGCGGGCGGAGGGCGATGCGCACCTGCTCCGGGCTGCGCTCTCGAACCTGCTCGACAACGCATGGAAGTACACGGCGAAGCGCCCCGACGCCGAGATCGAGTTCGGATCGCTGCCGCTCCGAGCGCTTGCCAATCCCCCCGAGGGGCTCGGGTGCCCGCCCGCCACCCCGGTGTTCTTCGTCCGCGACAACGGGGTCGGGTTCGACATGGCCTACGCCCACAAACTGTTCGCGCCGTTTCAGCGGCTGCATTCGGTGAAAGAATTTCCAGGCACGGGGATCGGCCTCGCGATCGCGCATCGCGTCGTGCACCGGCACGGCGGGCACATCTGGACCCAAGCCGCAGTTGACCGGGGCGCCACTTTTTATTTCGTGCTCACTCCGAAAGGACATTGAAATGCCGAACCGCGTCATTCTCCTGGTGGAAGACAATCCGAGCGACGAGGCGCTGACGCTGCGCGCTCTCAAGAAACACCAGGTCCTTAACGAGGTCGTCGTGGCCCGCGATGGCGTCGAGGCGCTGGATTACATCTTTGCCACCGGCGCCCACGCTGGCCGGGGCGCGATCCCTTTGCCCGAGGTCATGCTCCTGGATCTGAAGCTGCCGAAGGTGGATGGATTGGAGGTCTTGCGTCGCATCCGGGCGGATCCCAGGACCCGGTTGCTGCCGGTGATCATGCTCACCTCCTCACTCGAGGAGAGAGACGTGGTGGCCAGCTACGCCTGCGGCGCGAACAGCTACGTGCGCAAGCCGGTGGATTTCATCGAGTTCGTCGAGGCGATCCGGCAATTGGGGTTGTACTGGCTGGTGCTGAATACCCCCGCACCCCTGGGAGCGGAACCATGAAGGCGCCGCTGGAAGTGCTGATCATCGAAGACTCCGAAGCGGACGCTCTGTTGTTGTCGCGCCAGTTGCGGTCGGGCGGGTACGCCCCAGTCATTACCCGGGTCGAGAGCGCGGCGGAATTGGCTGAAGCCCTGCCGAAGAACGCATTCGACGTGGTGATCTGCGATTACCGGCTGCCCCAGTTCAGCGGGATCGAGGCTCTGCGGATGGTGCTGGCCCACGGCCGGGATGTGCCCATCATCTTGGTGTCCGGCGTCGTCGGCGAAGACCAGGCCGTTGCCGCCATGAAAGCCGGCGCGCACGATTTCATCCTGAAAGACCAGTTGGCGCGCCTGGTCCCGGCCGTGCAGCGCGAACTGCGCGATGCCGACGTGCGCCGGAAGCGCCGGGAGGCCGAAGCCGCCTTGCAGCGCGCCCATGCCGAACTGGAATCGAGAGTGCGGCAGCGGACCGCGGAACTGCTCGGGGCCAATGAAGCCCTGCAGCGCGCCAATCGCGCTCTCGAGCGCTGGTCCCAGCTGTTCGAACACGCCCATTGGGGCGTGGCCGTGGGGAGTGCCAGCGGCCAGACCCTCGAGATGATGAATCCCGCGTATGCCCGGATGCACGGCTACACCGTCGCCGAGTTGACCGGCACGCCCTTGCTGAGCATCGCAACCCCCGATAGCCGGACCCAACTTGCGGATCAAATTCGCTTGGTGAACACGCAGAACCGCGCCATCTTCGAGTCGCGGCACCTGCGCAAGGACGGGACGAGCTTCCCCGCCCTGGTGGAGATGGCGGCGGTGCGCGACGAACGGGGGCGTCCCCTGTACCGAGTCATCTACACCCAGGACATCTCCGAACTGAAATCTCTCGAAGCCCGCATCTTGGACATCAGCGAGCGCGAACAGCAGCGGATCGGCCAGGATCTGCACGACAGCCTCTGCCAGCAGTTGAGCGGCATCGCTTACCTTTGCCATACCGCCCATGAACGCATCGCCCAGGTTGCCCCGGCGGAAACGGGGCTGCTGACCCGTATCTCGCAACTTTTGCAGGAGGCCATGGATCAGGCGCGCGGCGTGGCGTACGGCCTGCACCCGGTGGAAGGGGAGGCCAACGGCCTGGCTGCGGCTCTCGAGGGCTTGGCCGGACATTTTCGCAGTGTGTACGGCATTTCGGCCCTCTTTCTCTGCCCCAAGCCCGTGCCGATCTCGGACAACACCGCCGCGACCCACTTGTACCGCATCGCCCAGGAGGCCATGCGGAACGCCGTCGAGCACGGGCGTGCAAGGCAAATCGTCGTCCGCCTCGCCGAGACCAAAAGCGCCCTCACGCTCTCCATCCAGGACGACGGCTGCGGATTCCCGCTCGAAATGCCCGTGTCCCGCGGCTTGGGGCTCGAAACCATGCGGTTTCGCGCCCGGGCAATCGGCGCCGACCTGAACGTCGGCCGGGGCGCGAAGGGCGGCACCCTGGTCACTTGCATCTGGCGAAATCGAACCCATGCCGCAACGAAAGGCCCCCCCAATGAGTGACCGTTCTTCCCAACGCAGCAGTCCGACGCCCCCCACATTGCCTGTGCCTCCCACCCGGACGGGCCGCATGCGCATCCTCGTGGTCGATGACCATCCCATCCTGGTGGAAGGCCTGACCGCTTCGATCAACAGCCAGCATGACTTGGAGGTATGCGGCTCTGCCGCCAGCGCAAGGGAGGCCCTCCAGGCCGTCGCGGAGCTGAAGCCCGACCTCGTCGTGGCGGACATCTCCCTCCACGATTCTCACGGGATCGATCTCACGAAAGACCTGGTGGCACAGCATCCCGGATTGCCGGTGCTCGTCCTTTCGACTCACGACGAGACGCTCTATGCGGAGCGCGTTCTGCGCGCCGGCGCCAAAGGCTATGTGATGAAGCGGGAACCGATGCCGAAACTCCTCGAGGCGATCCGCAAAGTCGCCCACGGGGGACTCTACTTCAGCGAGGCCACCACGGCGCGAATGCTTAACCGCCTCTGCGTCTCCCGTAACGGTCAGCAGAAGCTGCCGGTCGACTGCTTGAGCGACCGCGAACTCGTCATTCTGGAATTCATCGGCCGGGGCCGAAGAACCCGGGAGATCGCGCAAGACCTGCACATCAGCATCAAAACCGTCCAGGCGCACCGCGAACACATCAAGGAGAAACTCCAGCTCCACGACGCTCTCAGTCTCACCCGCTTTGCCGTGAACTGGGTCGAATCCGGTGGCGGGCCTGCCGGCTCGGCAGAAGGGCAAGACTGAGTCGCTCCCGCGGCGGCTCCCGGTCTGCGCGGAAAATCCGCGGCCTCGAGGCAGCATGTGCCCAAATCCTTGCCTAAGAGCTTGTGCAAGAACTAATTCCGGGTGGAAATGGCCGTCGGATTGATCGAAATCCTGGACTCCTTTGTGGTGAAATCAACCATCCGCCAACACCTTGCGCGATGATAAGGGATGTGGCATTCCATCCGGTGGAATCGGACTTTTCCCAAGCCCTGTTTCAGCGTTTGACCTATTGGAGAAGACCCGGTGGGTCCTGTAGAATGCTTCAATCTGCAGGTGCGTTGTAGGCGGATCAAGTTCGCAACGGCGAATCGACGGACAGGGACGCGATCTCCGCAAGCTCGGCGTCGATTCGCGGTTGCATCCGGCCTGAGGCATCACCGCACTGGAATATGACCTTGGCGTAGCGCTGAAGTGAAACGATATCCGATGAACTATCAAACTGAGCCCGGTATGCGCCCAGGCTTCGTGTTGGCCGTGGCAGGAACGCTGGTGCTGTTCCTGGCTGTTATCGTGTTCTTTCGATCCCGCCCCGGTGCTCCTGCGCCGGCCACCCCATCGCCCCAGGCCGCCGCTGCCCGTACGCCGGCTGCCGCTGCGGCGCCGGCGAGGCAGACGTTGCCGGCGGTGCCACCGGCGAGTCCCAAACCCAAAGCTGAGATCCCGGGAGCCAGTTTGGTTGACCGATTGGGCCTGGAAGTGGTCAGCGTGCGGCTCACCGCGGCCGGCCGGGCCTTGGACGTGCGATACCGGGTGGTGGATGCGGCCAAAGCCGCCGCGCTCGATACCAGCGAGAACATGGCTTATCTCGTCGACGAGGCCAACGGCCTCAAGATCGGAACCGCGCAGCCGCCGCCGCCACTCGAGGTGCATCAGCCTGCAAAGGGTCGGGTTTACGGGGTGATGTTCGCAAATGCCGGAGGCGCACTTCAGGCCGGCAGCAAAGTCACGCTCGTCGTCGGCCAGGCCCACGCCAACAACCTGACCGTAGAATGAACAGGTCGTCTCGACCCACCCCAGCCGCCCATCACCGGAGTTCCGCAATGCCATTCCCCGCAAAGCACTGGATCATCGTCCTGTTCCTCATCTTCGTTGGCCTGTCCAGTCGCGCCCAGTGGCCGGTTCAGGTGGGCGACATCTTCGTGGCGAACTACGGGGGCAATTCGGTGCTCAAGATCGACCCTAACACCATGGTCCAGACGAGACTGGCGACGTTCGCCACGCCCACCGACCTCACGCTCAGCCCGATGGGCGAGCTGTTCGTGGCCGAGTGGGGCGGCAAGATCAAACGCCTCGACCTCAAGACCGGCACCCTGACGGTGGTCAATCCCACGCGGTCCATTCCGCAGGCTTGGGGAATCGTCCTGAGCGCTGCCGGCGATCTCTACGTCACCAGCCGGTCGAGCAACGCCGTGTACCGCGTCTCGATCGCCACCGGCGACCCGATGCTTGTCACTCGCAGCAACCTGATCCAAGGCCCGATCGGGCTCGATATCCTCGACGAAGGTCACTTGGTGGTTGCATCCCACATGAACGACGAGCTCGTTTCAGTGGATATGGCCAACGGCACGCAGACCTCGATCGATGGCGGCCAGGGAGTCAATGAACCCTGGGCGGTCGCGACCCGAGGCGCCGACGTCTTTGTCACCGGCTACGACAGCAAGCTCATCCAGCGCTTGACGGACGGGAACCTGGTCGAGGTGGCCCGCGCGCCGGGTTTCCCCTACGGTCTGGACGTCGCGCCCGACGGGAGTCTCGTTTGCGCGAGCACCGGTTTGGCGGACAGCATCGACCGCTACGACGCCCAGGGCAATCACTTGGCGACGTTCTCCGGGGGGATGCTCAAGCAGGTCGCCGGCATTGCGGTGTCCCGCTTCGCACTCTGCGGCCTGTCCATCGCATGCCCGACGGATATCACGGCCCGCACTTGTGACCCGGCAGGCCTGGTTGTCGAGTACCCCGCGCCCACCGTAACCGGAGGCTGCCCGCCGTTCACCGTGGATTCCACACCGTCCTCAGGTTCAACCTTCCCGCCCGGAACGAACTGGGTTGAGTGCGCCGCCACGGATTCGGCTGGCAACCGCGCCACCTGCAGTTTCAGGGTCACCGTCACGCTCGATGCGACACCGCCGAGCCTGAACTGCCCTGCGGACATCACCGTTGAGTGCGGGACCGCGACCACTCCCGACATCACCGGCACAGCTACGGCCACCGATGCCCACGACCCCAATCCCACGGTGACCTACACCGATACGACTACGCCCGGGACGTGTGCCGGGGCGAAGGCGATTGTGCGGGTCTGGCGGGCCGTCGACGCGTGCGGGAACTCGACCACCTGCACTCAGACGATCGCATTTCGCGAACCCACGCCAGCGCCCGTCATCCTCGGCATCCAACTGGCGCCGGACGGCGAACTGATCGTTGCGTTCAGTGGTGATCCCCAGGGAATCGCTGAATTCGTTTTCGAGGAGGCCGACTCGCTCAGCTCGGTTGCCAACTGGCAGCCCATGACGCCACAGCCCACGATCGCCGAGGTTGAGATCGGCCTCTTCGAGGCGAGGCTGCCCGTCAATCCCCAGCAGCCCGCCGGCTTCTATCGGATTCTCAGCCCCGGGCAGCCCTGACCGCGCCGGCACCCCCCGGCGCTTCCGGTGAGGTTTTCATGTCGCTGAGACCCGAGCCCACCGGAGCGATTCGGTTTCTCGGTCCCTCAGCCGGAGACGCTCGCCCAGTCGGATCGCCTCCGCATATCGATGTGAAAACGGCAAGGCGCAGGCAAGCGCCTGCGCCTTGAATCGAAGAAAACTACCAGGAACCGCCAGGCTACCTGACACCGCGACGCCGCATCCAACCGAAGCCGAGCAGGCCCAAAGCCGTGATGACCCCAACCATCTGCGGCTCGGGAACAAGGACCAACTCGAAGGCGAGGTCCTCGGGGCTCCTCGATGTCCAGTAATTCGCAGTCTTCCATGCGGCAGTGTCATTGGCCGCACCAAGATTGGAATAGAAAGCACCGGCCGCGCTCGCCTGCGGTTCGACTGTGGATCCTGCTGCCAGATAGCCCCAACTGACCCCCCCAACGTCTTCGAGCGGATGTTCCGCGGTGGACAGGAACACCATGTATTCCAGCCCCGGGGTCAATAGAACCCCTCCCGTAGCAATCTCGAACGTCGTGAGGGGCGTGCCCGGCCCAATGCCGGGGAGCGGGACAGAGGGGTTGTTCATCCGGAGACCCTTCACGATTTCGTTGACGCTATCCCACTCGTAAACATACGCCTCGAAGTTGAAGGGCGAGCCAGTCGAGCTCGGGTATTCCAGCTTGAACCGGACGGCCGAGAGATTCAAAGTTGTCAGATCGCTGGGTGTCGTGAACGTCTGGCCGTACGTCAGCGTATACGACGAACCGGCGCCCCACGACTCCGATCCCTCCGACAGTGAACCCTGTGAAGTCCATTCCCCGAAGGTCCCGATTATCAATGCCGCCTGCCCGATTGGCGCCACAATCCCCCCGGCCAAGAGTGCGGCGAGCGCAGCTCTGGATAATAGACTGGTCGTTTTCATTGCGGCAATTCTGTTCCTCGCAGCGGCTGGCGTCAACGCAAGGTTTGCCTGATTCCGCCATAGGGAGAAGTCCTATACCAACCCGTCGGACGCTGGCGCAGGAATAGGGTCTCGCCTGATGACCGAACTAGGCGGGCGCGCATGGACAGGAGCGGCAGTGGATAGCACCTTGACTGCCATGATGACAACTGACTCGCCGATTGCTGGGGGTCGCCGGACCAAAGTGCTGACCTCGCTGGTGGTTTTGCTGGTGGGCTTGCTGCTCTCGATTCCGACGCTCGCCCTGGATCTGATGGTCGTGGACGGGAATGGGGCCGCGGTCAGCACGCCGCTACGCTGGATGCTCGAAGAGGATAACACGGCCTTGACCGATCCGGCCAATCCCTCGAATGACACCGCATCGCTCGTGATCCACAAGAGCCACGCGCTGGTTGTCGGCAGCGGGAGCGGCACTCTCCCGGGCGGAGGCGGCACGCTCACCGTGCCCATCCCAGACGCGACCAAGCGTTACATGCTCTCCGTGATGGCCGACGGGTATGCGCTGGGTGGGGCGAACATCGCCGCGGGCCAAACCTCGGCGACAGTTGTTCTCAACCAACACCCGATCCCGACCTCGCAGATTTCAGTCCTGGTGTTCCACGACAACAATCCCATCAACAATGCGCCGGATGCCCTCGAGGCGGGTCTGCCGGGCTTCCGGGTGATTCTGGCCGATATCGGCGGGGGGCCGATTCTCCAGGATGCCTTCGGGAATCCGCTCGGCACCACCTACCAGTTTGATCCGAACAACAACGGTGAACCGATCATGGTGGGAGGATCGCCGGTGGTTGATCAACTCGGGGACGGGAATGTCTACACCGATGCCAACGGCAAGGCGCTGATCAAGTACCTGGCCATGGGCAAGTATGGCGTGCAAGTGATTCCGCCGACGGGCACAGACTGGTCGGGCGGGCACGGCAAGGTGAATGTCAACGGCTCGTGGCACCAGACGGCCACCATCGAGGGCACCCTGACGGTGGATGCGTGGGTGAAAGCGAACGAGCCGACGGTCTTCCTCGAGGGATTCGGTCCTGGGTTCTACCATGTGTTCTTCGGGTTCGTGGACCCGGCCAAGTTACCGTGGGCGGACCCGATCCAGGCGCCGCCGCCCAGCCCGGCCAGCCAGACCGTTACCGGTGTCGTGCGCTATAACCATTTCGGACGGCCGCCCAACAACCAGTTGTTCGCCATCGGCCCCGCGGTTCCGGACGGCTGGGTGGGCCTGAATGAACTGAATGCCTTGGGCCTGCCCGGACGTGGTCTCTTTGCCGCGCCCTGCGATCCCGGCACCGGCGAATTCAGCATCCCGAACGTCCCGCCGGGCACGTATCAATTGGTGACGTGGGACAAACCGCTGGATGCGCTTTTCGGGTTCCGGACCATCACGGTCGTCAATAATCCAAACGACATCAACAACCTGGGTGACGTGCTTGTCTATCGGTGGTTTGGCACGCTCGAAGGGTCGATCTTCTACGACGACGGCGCGGGAGACCCGACGAAGGCTGAAAACGGGTTCAAGGATACCAACGAGCAGGGCCTGATCAACATGGCCGTCAACATCCGGTTCCGCGACGGCACGGTTTACCAAGGCACGGTCACCGACAGCGCCGGCGATTACGGTTTCGCCGAGGTCTTCCCGTTCTTCAAGTGGCTGGTCACGGAAGTCGACTACAGCCGGTTCAAGCCCACGGGCATGACCACGGTGGTTGACGAAGGCGGCATCATTCAACCGGACAACGGTTGGATCATGCCCTCCGAGGGCGTGCGCAACCCGCAACCGCAATACGAAACGGATCCGATCACAGGTGAGGTCCTGCTCCCCCTCGTGCCAATCCCCAACCCGAACACGGGCAACAACCTTTCGCGGACGGAAACCGGCCCGGTTCTTAGCCAGGCCATGCATTTATTCCTGAACCAGAACAACCGCATCGATTGGGGCAAGATCAACTACGCCCCCGGCGAAAACGGCGGCATCTCGGGCGTGATCGGGTATCAAACCACTCGCGCCGAGAACGACCCGCGCGACGCCGTCATCGACGCGTGGGAGCCCGGCATCCCGCGCGTGCAGTTGGCGCTCTACCTCGATGTTGATCACGACAAGATCATCGACGACATCAACGGCGTCCCCGGACTCGAGATCGCCGACGTCGATAACTATCCGTTCGGCTTCAGCCAGGGCGAGTTTCCGGGGCCCGAAGACATCGACCGCGACTCCGACAACGTGTTCGACGCCGGCGACGCAGTTCAGATCGCCTGGTCGGACAGTTGGGACGACAACATGCCTACCGGCTCGATCCAGGTGGACCCGCCCGTGATTGATGGGAAAGCCATCATCGGCAGCGACAATTACGCCACCTGGAACCAGGTCCGCCCCGGCGTGTTCGACGGCGGGTATTTCTTTGGCGACTATTTCCCGGCCGGCATCCCCGCGCAGATGTTCGACGGCAACCCGGGCAACGATCCAGTCCCGTCGGTCTTGCCCCCCGGCGATTACATCGTTCAGGCATTCCCACCGCCGAACTACCTGATCCAAACCGAGGAGAGCAAGAACGTGGACTTTGGCGATGCCTACAAGCCCAGCAAGCTCCTGTTGATGCCGGAGTTGGTCGGCACGCCCGCAAACGGCGCGCCGGCGCACATCGTGCCCGCCTATCTCACCCTCTTCCCCGACCAACAAATCGAGGCCCCTTTCGCCGGCCAACAACGTCCGCTCGCCGACCGTAAGCTGGTCACGCTGGCCGCGGGCAAAAACGCTGCCTGCGACTTCCACATGTACACCGAGGTTCCCAAGGCCACGCGCGTGGTCGGGTTTGTGCTGAACGATTTGAGCGCGGAGTTCAACGCGTTCAGCCCGATCTTCGGCGAGAAGGCCTCGCCGGGTTACCTGCCGATTTCGTTCCGAGACTGGGCGGGCAACGAAGTCGCCCGCGTTTATTCCGACGCTTACGGCACGTACAACGCGCTGGTGCCCTCGACCTACACTGTCAACGTGCCCTCGCCGAGCGGCGTTGCCCCGAACATGTTGACGCTGATCCTCAACGATCCCACCATGCCCGACCCCGGTGACCGGACGCGCCGGATCGCCGATCCGTACTACAACCCAAGCTTCGCCACCTCGCCCTGGACGCTCCACTATTACCCCGGGTCGCTCTCCTACCTCGATACACCCATCGTTCCCATCGCCGGCTTTGTCGGCTACCCGAACAAGCAGGTCGAGGCCGAACCGCCGGCGGGGACCCCCGTGATCAAGGAGGTCTCGACCACGGCGGGTGTCGGTCCTTATCTCGAATTCCAGACGGACGTCATCACGATCAAGTCGATGGGCCTGACCACGGTATCGAATCCCGATTACGACCCGGTCGTGGGTGGCCAGCCCACTGTCCTTCGGGATTACGGGTTCGGAACCCAGGGGCTGGGAAGCCAGGCGACCATCGACGGCGTGCCGCTCATCATCTCGACTTGGGCGGACGATCAGATCACGGCGACCCTGCCCCCAGTCGGCACCCGCCCACCAGGAAACGAGTGGCAGCTCATGATCACACGTGACAACGGGGTCGGTGGCACCGCAACGTCACTCATCGGTCTGACCCTGACCTTCGACGGTCCGGGCACGGTCTGGCGGGTGGCGCCTCGGACGGCGACCACGGCGGACCCGCTCCCCGACCCGATTCAGGAAGCGATCGATGCCGCGGCGCCGGGCGACCTGATCCTCGTCGGTCCGGGCAACTACTACGAGAACCCGATCATGTACAAGGCGCTGCGACTGCAGGGGGTTGGCGCCGCGACCGTGATCCGGGCCAACCCGGTACCCTTCGAGCGGGTTGCGGCCTGGCACACCAAGGTGCAGTCGATTCTCGCTGGAGGCGATCCGTTCGTGGCCAACGAGAACCCGGGCGTGTTGGTGCTCGGGCAGAACGCGACGGATTTCCTGGACCATGCGGCGCGGGTGGACGGTTTCGAGATGACCGGCTCGATCTCCGGCGGCGGTGTCCTCGTATACAACTTCGCCCACAGCCTCAAGATCAGTAATAACCGGCTGGATGGAAACCAGGGCCTGACAGGAGGGGGCATTTCACTCGGGTTGCAAGGGGCCGTGCCCGGCGCGGTGGGGGTGCTCTACGACAACAAGAACGTTCTGATCACCTACAACCAGATCATCAAGAACGGGTCCGTCGACGGCTCCGGCGGCATTGCCGTGATCAACGGCGCCGAGGGCTACCAGATCATCAAGAACCACATTGTCGGTAACTTCAGCCGGCTGTCGGGCGGCGGCATTGGCCATTACGGCCGCAACCGCGGCGGCCTGATCGCCGACAACACCATCGCTTTCAACGAGGTTTTCCTGGCACTGGCCACTGGCGGGGATGGCGGCGGGATTTACATTGCCGGCGAGGTTGCCCCAGGCGGTCTGAGTGGCGGGGCGGGCTCGGTGACGATCGTCAACAACCTCATCCAGGGCAACCTGGCAGGCTCGGGCATGGGAGGCGGCATCCGGGTGAACGGGTTCAACGGGAGCGACGTGACCGCCAGCCCTGGGGATCCGAGCGCCTGGTACGCGCTGGACATCTTCAACAACATGATTGTGAACAACGGCGCGGGTCTCTCAGGCGGGGGGATCTCACTCCAGGATGCCACGCGTGTCCGGATCGTCCACAACACGATCACTCGCAACGACTGCTCGGCCACGGCCCAGTCGGCCTTCGGCGGCGGGATGGACTCGACGCCACGCCCCGCCGGGATCGTGGCGTACACCCACAGCCAGGCCTTGGCGGCTGCGGCCGGCGAGATTCACGCCAATCCCGAGTTGCTGAACAACATCATCTCCGAGAACCGCTCCTTCTGGTTCAACGGCACGACGCAAAAACTCGTGCCGGATCCGGCAGGCGCAGGCCCGTGGACCTACTGGGACCTAGCCGTCAGTGACGAACCGGCGCCGCAGGTCTACAACCTGAACCCAACCTACTGCATCCTGACCGATGCCACCGGCTATGATCCGTCGAACTTCGCCGCCGATCCGATGTTCGTCGATCCGTACTTCAACGCCGTGTATGCCGCCGCCGTCATCGATGAGGCGGGCAACAACATCTCGGTGCGGTTGGCCCCCGCCCGGCCGGCCGGCGACTATCACCTCCAGCCAACCTCGCCGGCGCGGAACAACTCCGCTCTTTTCTCCGAAATCGCCTACGATTTCGACGCTCAAGGCCGGCCCGAGGGTGCGTTTGGCGACATCGGCGCCGACGAGGTCGCCGCGACCCCGGTTGCGTTCGTGTGGCCGACGGTGGCTTTGGTCGGGCCTCCAGCGGCAGGCGCGGCCCCGGGCGGTCCGGTCGTTCCGCCGGTCGGCCCCGGCGTGCCCCCGCCCGTGATCAACCCCACGCCGATCGAACCGGTGAATGGCGTTTACCTGACTGACCCTGAGCCGCTGATCGACACCGACGGCGATGCCATCCCCGACAACGACATCGCCTACTACCGGCTGACGGCCGGTGACGGATTTGTCACCATGGCGGACGGGACCGTCCTCTACACATTCGGATTTGCTGACGCTTCGACGACCCTCGAAGCGGAGATCATGACCGCCGGGGCGCTCAAGGCTGAATTCGCGGCGCCGACGCTGGTGTTCAAGGAGGGGCAGCACGTGCATCTGGACCTCTCGAATGTGGGGATGCTGATGCGGCCTGACCTGTTCGATCCGCACACGGTTCACTTCCACGGGTTCCCGCAGGCGGCAACCGTTTTCGACGGCGAGCCGATGGCGTCGCTCTCGGTGAACATGGGCCGGACCTTCCGCTACTACTACTACATCGCCGAACCGGGCACGTTCCTCTACCACTGCCACGTCGAGGCCACCGAGCACATGGAAATGGGGATGATCGGCAACCTCTATGTGCTCCCGAAGCAGAACAACCTCCCCAACGGCACGCCGCTGGGCCCGAGCTTCACCCATGTGACCGGCAACAAGTACCTTTACAACGACGGCGACGGCTCGACGCTCTACCACGTCGAGGTCCCGCTCCAGTTGCTCGGGTTCGACCGGAAGTTTCACCAGGAACACATCGCCGTCCAGCCGCTGCCGTTTTCCACCCTGCACGAGGATTATCCGACGATCAATGGCCGCGGATACCCGGACACGATCAACCCGAACCCGATCACCACTACCATCCTCGACGACAACAACCAGGTCAGCTTCCAGAATGACTCGCAGAAGGTCAATTCAGTCATCACCGCTGTAAAAGGCCAGCGGATCGCCCTGCGCATCTCGAACGTGTCGCTCTCGGACTTCCACACGCTCAGCGTGCCAGGGATTCCGATGACGGTGGTGGGCAAGGACGCCCGGTTGCTGCGCGGGCCCACCGGCAAGAGCCTGTTCTACCAGACCACCTCGGTCACCCTCGGCGGCGGCGAGACGGCCGATGTGATCCTGGACACGGCCAGCGTGCCGGCCGGAACGTACTTCGTGTACGACGCCCGCCTGACCAACCTGAGCAACGATCTCGAGGACTATGGTGGCATGATGACCGAGATCACCCTCACCAACCCGTGATTGGCCCCACTGCATGCGAAACCTTAAACCGACCGTGACAATAGAAAGAACAACCGTGAAGACAACTCCTCGGATTAACCAGGTGCTGGCGGGCCTGGCCCTGACTTTGGCCCTGGCTATCGCCGGTCCCCAGGCGCAGGCCGCTCATGCCCACCACGTCATCCCCGGGATCCTCGGCCCCACGTTCAACCTCAGGGCCAAAGCCGCCCACCTGAGCACACCGGATGGGCACAACCTGTACTTCTGGGGTTTTGCCAACGGCGCTGGCCCTGTGCAGTATCCGGGTCCGACCCTGATCGTCAACCAGGGCCAGACGATCACCGTGAACCTGGTCAATGACCTGACCGAGCTCCCGGTCTCGATTGTGTTCCCCGGCCAGCGGGTAACCCCATCCGGGGGCAGCCCGGGCCTCCTGACCCGCGAAGCGGCGCCGGGCGGCGGGACCGCGAGCTACACATTCCTCGCGTCGCGTCCTGGCACGTTCATGTACCACAGCGGGACCCGGCCGGACCTCGCGGTCGAGATGGGGCTGGTGGGTGCGCTGATCGTGCGCCCGACGACCGGCGGAGTGCCCATCGCCAACCAGGCCTATGCGCATCCCGACAGCACCTACGATCACGAGTACCTCTATCTCCTCACCGAGATGGACGAGTCAATCCACACCCTCGTCGAGCAAGGCCGGATGGCTGAGGTCAACACCGCGAAGCGCTTCCCGGTTTACTGGTTCATTAACGGCCGCTGCGGCCCCGATACCGTGGCGGCAGACAACGCCGTGTACTTGCCCACCCAGCCCTACAGCGCCCTCACCATCTTCTCCCCAGGGGACAAGGTTCTGATGCGGGTGATCGGCGCCGGCCAGGACTCGCATCCGTTCCATCACCACGGCAATAACGCCCTCATCATCGCCCGCAACGCCAGCCTCCTCCAAAGCACACCGGCCAGCGGAGCGGACTTGGGCTACTCCGTCTTCACCATCCCTGCCCACCCCGGTGAAACCACCGACGCGCTGTTCAGCTGGACCGGTGAGAAACTGGGTTGGGACGTTTACGGACATGCACCGGACGACGTTGACAACGCGCCCTTGGGCTGGTCCACCGGCGGCGCCAAGGGCACCGAAGACATCGACCACGACAACGACGGCGTTTACGACACCATCCCGCTCGAGCCGCATGAGTATGCCGCCGACCACGGGAAACCCTTCCCCGTCAAACTTCCGGGCGACCAAGATCTGACATTCGGCATGTTCTACAGCGGCAGCCCCTTCCTCGGTGGCGTTGGGAGCCTGCCCCCGGGCGAAGGCGGGTTCAACCCGAGCGGCGGATTCATGTACATGTGGCACTCGCACAACGAACGGGAACTGATTAACAACAACATCTTCCCAGGGGGAATGTTGACCATGGCACTGGTGGAAGCACACCCGCCTGCGCCCTGAACCGTCCAGTCCTTGAACCTCAACCAGACTTACCAAAGCATGAAATCTCCAATCCGCAGATGGCTGGCCCTTGGGCTGATGGGTGGGTTCTGCCTCTCCCTCGCGTCAAAACTTGAAGCACAACTGACCGTGTACCTCCGGGCCGACACGGCCATTCAGACCATGCCGGATGGCCGGCAGATTCTAATGTGGGGCTACGCCAAGGACTCGAGCTTCGGCGCCCATGACGGCACGGTCTCCGTCCCCGGGCCCCTCATTACGGTGCCCCACACCTTCACAAAGCTCACCATCGTTCTCGAGAACAACCTGGCCGAGGCAACCTCGATCGTCATCCCGAACCAACATACGGCCAGTGTGCTCGACAACGGCACCCCAGTCCCCCCGACGACCCACACTCGGTTCACGGATTCCCAGAACCGGTCCCGGGCGACCTCGTTCACGTTCGACACGCCCCCTGGCAACACCACCCCTGTCACGTATGTGTGGGACAACCTGACGCCGGGAACATACCTCTACCACAGCGGCTCGCATGCGGCGCTTCAGACCCAGATGGGGCTCTACGGAGCCATGATCAAACGGTTGCCCTCGGGAACCACTGGCAACGGCGTTTATCCTGGTCTGGTCGTGAAAGCCGGGAACCAAGTCCCCCTCGTCTTCAGCGAGATCGATGCCGAGGTGCACGATGCCGTCCAAGCCAGCCAATACGGCCCGGGCGGCACGATTACCAGCATGCAACATTCCGTCCCTGACTACTTCCTGATCAATGGACAATGTTATACCGGCGCTCAGCCCGCCATCCAGGCCGGCGCCCTGGGCGATACGATCCTGCTCCGCATGATCAACGCTTCGGCCAACCAACATGTGCCCGTGCTGGGCCAGCAAAGCATGACCGTGATCGCCGAAGACGGCCGGCCGTATGCGGACCGCCGGACCGGCCAATACTCGGTCTTCCTGCCGGCGATGAAAACCTGCGATGCCCTGTTCGTCCCGCTCCTCGGCGGCGCATATCCCATCTATGACCGCGCCACCGGATTCACGAGTCATGGAACCACCGGGCCCGTCGGGGGCATGCTGGCCTACCTCGCCATCGGCCAGAACTTCACCGCCACGGCCCCCGCCAACATACCGGAATCCGGACAGGCCAGCCGTTACGGCTACAACATCACTGTGCCTGCGACGTTCGATTGGAAGGTGGGCAAGGTGCGCGTGATCCTCTACAAACTGTCCCATCCTCGGCCGGCGGACCTCGACATCCTGCTTGTCAGCCCCGACGGTACCGCGGTCATGCTGATGTCTGATGCTGGCGGCACGGCACAGCCAGCCAATCTGGTCAGCCTGACCTTTGACGACAGCGTCTCCGTCAGTGTCCCAACGCCTCTGGGGACCGGCGCCTGGAAGCCAACCGACATCAATACTGGACCGGACACGTTCCCCGCCCCAGCGCCTACCGGTCCGTACGCCACGACCTTGAGCGCATTCAACGGCTCCCCGGCCGCCGGCACGTGGTCGTTGTACATCGTCGATGACGACCCGACCGGGGGCGGAACCGGCCGGCTCAACGCGGGCTGGCAGTTGTTTCTAACCCCTGCACCCTGACGTGATCCGAGGCAATCGAGCGCCGGCGGCCCGGTCGGGACGCCGGTGTCGGCCGCGGGTCAAAGGCGGCCGCCCTCTGGGAACGACATTCAAATTCGAACTATGAACTATCACTTGTCACTTACACTATTGTTGGGAGTCGCTTGGCTCGGAACTCGATTATGCGCCGGGGATGCATGCTGTCCAACAACGAAGGTCACACCGAGTTGCTGCGCAAAAGCCAGCACCGAGGCCGGCGCCGACCTGGCCGAGAAATGGGGAATCCAAGTCGCCAGCTTACGGATGACGGCGGGGGATCGGATGGTGGATTTCCGATACAAAGTGGTCGATCCAACCAAGGCAACGGTGGTCGGTAAACGCGAATCCAAGGCCTATCTGATCGACCAGAACACCGGAACCAAGCTCATGGTCCCGACGTCGCCTAAGATCGGAGCGCTCCGTGCGCGGGCGGACAAACCGATCGCCGGGACAATATACACCGTGCTGTTCGGCAACGCGGCTCGGGTCGTTCGCCCCGGCAGCGTGGTGACCATCGAGATTGGCGAGTTCCGGGCCACCGGTCTGAAGGTCGAGTAAGCCATGGCTCATCGGCGGATGCTTCTCGAGTCGAGGCTTGTCGCCGTCACGCGACTCTCGGCATCGATCGCGTTGGCGACGGCTGGAGCGCTTTCGCTGGCTAACGAGCCCCTACTCGAGCCGCTCGGATGGACGGTGTCCTTCGCGCCGCCCACACTCGAAATTGAAAGCGGAGTGACTCGGGTGTCGGTGCCGGATTGCGATACCTACCACCGCCCGGGCCTTCCCTTGCTTCCCTTCCGGACCGTGCGCCTGCTTTTGTCTGAGGGCATGGATGTCGATTCGGTTTCCGCTCTCCCAGCGGCCGCCCCGGTCGTGATTGGCCTGGGCGCACCCGTTGGGGTTGGCCGTTGGCCAGTGCGTTCTCCCGGCAGGCCGGCGTCTCAGCCAGCGCCCTTGGAGCATGCCGAGGCCGGCGAACCGACGGTGCCGGACGCCGGTTTCCCCTCGACTCGAGCCGAGTTGGTCTCCGTTCAGGTGCTGGGTGGGCATCGGGTGGCCATCGTGCGCGTCTTTCCTCTGCTGCCGGGGCCCGGCGCGGATGAGCTCACGTTCGTTGACGAGCTCGGACTCGAGTTGCGCCTGCGTCCCGCCGATCCACGTATGGCCAGCGTGGCTTCGCCTCGGGCAGAGCGTGCGGCGCTCGACCGTCTGCTGCCGATGCTCGATAACCCACCCGGGCCCGAGACCAAACGCGCTCCTCGCGGGGCACAATTGGCCGGCAGCGCCGGGGGTCCGGGCTATCTCCTCATTACCAAGGACGCGCTCGTGTCGGCCTTCGGGCCGCTGCTCGAACAGAAGCGGGCAGCGGGGCTCACTGCCACCGTCGCAACGATCGAGCAGATCAAATCCTCGGTCTCGGGCCGCGACGATCCCGAGCGGATCAGGAACTACATCCGGTCCGCCTACACCAACGACGGCGTCCAATACGTTTTGCTGGGGGGCGACCTGGCGACCGTTCCCTGCCGCTACGCCTATGTGAACGTGAACGAGCCCGAGGCGAGTTCCCTGATCCCCGTGGACCTCTATTATGCCTGCCTGGACGGGTCGTGGAATTCCGACGGCGACAAGCGTTGGGGTGAGCCTACCGACGGCGAAGGGGCGCGGGATGTGGACTTGCTGGCGGAGGTCTACGTGGGCCGGGCGCCCGTGGATACACTCGCCGAGGCGGATCAGTTCGTTCGCAAGAGCCTGGCTTACGAGACTGAACCTCACCCGCACCTCGACCGCATTCTCCTGACCGCCGAGTACTTGGGGTACTACGCGCCGAGTGTGCACGCCCAGGGCGGCGACATGTTCGACCCGCTCGTGCCGATCCTGGCTGGCTACGGTCTCGAGTGGCTCGACGATCGCCCTAATACCGCCCCCCAATGGACGGGTGCAAACGCCCTGGCGGCCTTGAGTGCGTCTCCACATTTTGCCCTCTACAACGGGCATGGCGAGGTGGACTCGGTCATGCGGTTCACCTCGACCGACGTGGCGAGTATGACCAACAACCATCCTTTCTTCCTGTATAGTGTCGGGTGCAATGCGGGGCAGTTCGACAACGACCCATTCTCCCCGGATGCCATTGGCGAGGAGTTCGTCAAACAGGGCCCGCACGGCGCGTTCGCAGCCATCCTCAACTCGCGCCTCGGTTGGTTCGATCCCGAACAGGAGTGGTTGTACAGCGGCGAGTTCCAGATTCAATTCTTCACCGGGCTGGTCCAGCACGATCGATCCCGACTCGGCCTCGCCAACCAGTTGGCCAAGCAGGACCTGCTTGGCAAGATCGAATCGAGCGGGATCATGCCTTATCGCTGGTGCTACTATGAAATCATGCTGTTCGGCGATCCGCACCTGGCCCTTCGGGCGCTGCCGGCGACGCATCTCCTGACCGTCCAATCGGCGCGGGGCGCGCCCGCGCCCGGCGTCGGTGTTCATGAATTGGTTGCGGGATCGCTCGTCGAGTGCCGGATGCCCGAGCCGCTCCTCTCGGCAGGGGATGATCTGCGCTACGCGTGCACGGGATGGATCGCCACCGGCAGCCCGCCGGGCTCGGGTCTCGGCACTGCCGCGGCCTTCACTCTTACGGCGGACAGCACACTCACCTGGCTCTGGACAACCCAGGCCTGGTTTGAAGCCGTGGCGAGCGGCACGGGGACCGTCGTGAGCGTCAACGACTGGTACCCCCTCGGCACTCAGGGCATCGCCGCCCAGGCGGTCCCGGGACCCTACCACCATTTCGTTCGCTGGAGCGGCGATCTCCCGCCGGGAACAGCCGCGAATCCTTCGGTCACGGTGACCCTCGACCAACCGCGCCGATTGATCGCCGGGTTCGCCGAGAACCGGACCCTGATGGGGACGCCGGAATGGTGGCTGGCAGCGCACGGCTGGACCAACGATTTCGAAAGCGCCGATCAGGCGGACACCGACGCCGACGGCGCCGCCGCGGGAGACGAGTATGTGGCAGGAACCGTGCCAACCGATCCGCGTTCGGTCCTGATCCTGGCGCTCGCGCCAGAGCCGGGTGGGCTCGGTTGGGAACTGCAGTGGCCGAGCGTGGCGGGCCGGAGGTATGCGGTCCTGGCAACGCCGGGACTGGGTGCGCATCCCTTTGCCGTGGTTGCCACCGACCTCGATGCCACCCCCCCGACCAATCGCTTCACCCTCCCCGGACCGCTCGAGACCCCGAGGTTCTACCGCGTTGGCGTCCAAGGTCCGCCGTAACTATGATGTGCGGCTCGCAGCAAAGGTCATGTCAATCCCCCGGCGAGGTGGTTCCTGGGCTGGACAACATTAGGCGTGCGGGCGCATGTTTCCGGTTGAACGCGCCGCATCCGATATCCCGACGAACCCAAGCGATTTTATGAACATGTTGCGCTACAGTGCGGTGGTGGC
Source organism: uncultured Verrucomicrobiota bacterium (assembly GCA_964432995.1). Lineage (GTDB taxonomy): Bacteria > Verrucomicrobiota > Verrucomicrobiia > Limisphaerales > JAHDYP01 > CAYSPU01. The sequence continues at coordinate 15,791 of CAYSPU010000002.1, read as the reverse complement.
GGTGCTGGTGGTGGGAGCCTTCCTGCTGGGGGCGTACCGCGGGCAGCAGCGGACCGTCAATCCCGGCGACGGACGCCGGATTCTGCATTACGTGGACCCGATGAACCCGGCCCACACCTCGGACAAGCCGGGGCTGGCGCCCTGCGGCATGAAAATGGAACCGGTGTATGCCGACGAGCTCGACGGCTCCTCCTCGGTCGCCGGCCAGCCGCAGATGCCCGGCACGGTCAAGGTCAGCCCGCACAAGCAGCAACTTATCGGTGTCCGCGTGGCCCCGGTCGAGCGCAGGTCGCTCGAGCACACGCTGCGCTTGCTGGGCAGGGTGGCGCTCGACGAGACCCGGTCCTACCGGGTGACGGCAGCGGTGGACGGCTGGATCACGAAGGCGCTGCCGTTCACGGCCGGCAGCCGCGTGAAACAGAACGAACTGCTGGCCACCTGCTACGGGCCGGAGCTGTTCACAACCGCCCAGTCGCTCCTTTACGCCCTCACCTCGAAAGACCGCGGCCGCGCCGCGGATTACGTCACTGTCCTTCCCGGGGCGACGAACCGGATTTTCTCTTACGACCTCGCAGTCCAGTTGTACATCGAGACCCTTCGCGGCCTCGGCATGGGGCAGAAGCAGATCGACGACTTGTTGCGGACCCGGACCGTGTCCCGGAACCTCGATATCACGGCTCCAGCCGACGGGTTCGTGGTCGAGCGGAACATCTCCGAAGGCCAGCGCTTCACCCGCGGCACCGACTTGTTCCGGATCGCTGACCTGAGCCGCGTGTGGATTCTCGCCGACGTGTTCGAGAACGAAGCGCAACTGGTCAAGCCCGGCCTCGACGTGCGGGTCTGCCTCCCTCGCCAAAACCAGGTTTTCTCCGGGCGAATCAGCGAGAACCTGCCGCAGTTCGATCCCGTCTCCCGCACCCTCAAGCTCCGGGTCGAACTCGCCAACCCCGATTTCGTGCTCCAGCCGGAGATGTTTGTCGACCTCGAACTCCCGGTGCGTTTGTCGGACGCGATCGTCATCCCCGCCGACGCCATTGTCCAAAGCGGCCGCCAGCGCCAGGTCTTTGTCGAACGCGGTGCAGGCATATTCGAGCCCCGCCCCTTGGTCACAGGACTGCAGCTCGGGGATCAGGTCGAGGTGCGCGAAGGGCTGACCGTGGGCGACCGGTTGGTGATCTCCGGCAATTTCCTCCTCGATTCCGAGAGCCAGATGAGGCTGGCTGCCGCCGGCATGCATAGCGCGCCCGCCGTCGACCCGGTCTGCGGGATGACTGTGGACGAGGAAAATGCCCGTGTCGCCGGCCGCGTCTCGGAGCATGCGGGCAAGGCTTACTTCTTCTGCGCCGACTCGTGCAGACAGAAGTTCGAGGCTAACCCGGGCAAGTTCATCGAGACCCGCGCGGCTCCCGTGCTGGCCGGCGCGCCTGCCGCGGCGGGGCCCAAGTCCGCCGCCATCGACCCGGTCTGCGGGATGACTGTCGACGAGCACGAGGCGCGTGCAGCCGGCCGCGTGTTGGTGCACGCGGGCAAGGCTTACTTCTTCTGCGCCGACTCGTGCAAACGGAGGTTCGAGGCTAACCCGGGCAAGTTCATCGAGGCCCGCGCGGCTCCCGTGCTGGCCGGTGCGCCTGCCGCGGCAGGGCCCAAGTCCGTCGCCATCGACCCGGTTTGCGGGATGACTGTCGACGAGCACGAGGCGCGTGCAGCCGGCCGCGTGTTGGTGC
>CAYSPU010000002.1:0-13967 GCA_964432995.1 uncultured Verrucomicrobiota bacterium | reverse complement strand
ACGCGGGCAAGGTCTACTTCTTCTGCGCTGACTCGTGCAAACGGAGGTTCGAGGCTAACCCACGTCCCCGGCTCGGTGGGGCAGTGGAACACCCCGGCGACATGTGATTAACCGCATTGTTGATTTCTCCGTTCGCAACCGGATGATGGTGTTTTCGGTGGTGGCGGCACTGTGCCTGGCCGGCTGGTGGTCGATGCACCACCTGGATCTGGATGCCATCCCGGACCTTAGCGACACGCAGGTCATCGTCTATTCGCGCTGGGACCGCAGCCCGGACCTGATCGAAGCCCAGGTGACCTACCCGATCGTGTCCGCGATGCTGGGCGCCCCGGGCGTCGTTTCCGTGCGCGGCTTTTCTGACTTCGGCTATTCCTACGTGCACGTGATCTTCGACGAAGGCACGGACATCTACTGGGCGCGTTCCCGGATCCAGGAATACCTTTCTCCGGTCCTGGCCCAGTTGCCGGAAGGGGTTCGGACCGAGATGGGACCCGACGCCACGGCGCTGGGCTGGGTGTTCCAATACGCCCTGGTGGACGAGTCGGGCACGAACAGCCTGGCGGACCTCCGGTCCTACCAGGACTGGTACCTGCGCTACCATCTCAAGTCGGTTCCCGGGGTGGCCGAGGTGGCTGCAGTCGGCGGGTTCGGCAAGCAGTACCAAGTCAACGTCGATCCCAACCGGGCGCGGGCGTTTGGCATTCCGATCCAGCGCGTGGTCGAGGCCGTGCGTGACGGCAATGCCGAATCGGGGGGGCGCCTGGTCGAGTTCGGGTCCACCGAATACATGGTGCGCGGCCGCGGGTTCGCCCGGTCGATTGCGGACATCGAACAGATCGCCGTCGACACCCAGAAGGGCACGCCCATCCGCATCCGCGATCTGGGCGAGGTCACCCTCGGCCCCGACCTGCGCCGCGGGATTTGCGACCTCGATGGCGAGGGCGACGTCGTCTCCGGCATCGTTGTCATGCGCCAGGGCCAGAATGCCCTCGATGTCATTCGCCGGGTGAAAGCACGGTTGGCCGAGATCGAGGTCGGGTTTCCGCCTGGAGTTAAGGTGGTGCCCGTCTACGACCGGTCCGATCTCATCCTTCGCGCCATCGCCAATCTGAAATCGACCCTCATCGAGGTGATTCTGACCGTGATGATGGTGGTGATGATCTTCCTGTGGCACCCGCCCAGCGCCATCATTCCGGCGATCACCATCCCGATCGCCGTCCTGATCTCGTTCACCCCGTTCCGGGCGATGGGGGTCACCGCCAACATCATGTCGCTCGGGGGCATCGCTATCGCCATCGGCGCCCTGGTCGATGCCTCGATCGTCGTCGTCGAGCAGGTCCACAAAGCGCTCGAACAATGGGAGCTCGCCGGACGTCCCCGCCGGCACCAGGACGTCGTGATCGAGGCCATTCAACAGGTGGCCAGTCCGAGCTTCTTTGCCCTGCTGGTCATCGCCGTGTCGTTCCTGCCCGTCCTCACCCTGAGCGGGCAGGAAGGGCGCCTGTTCCAGCCGCTGGCCTACACCAAGACCCTGGCCATTGCCGTCGCGGCGTTCCTGACGATCACTCTCGATCCGGCGCTGCGAATGACCTTCACCCGCCTCAACCCCATTCGCTGGGGGCCCGCTTGGCTGTCCCGGATGACCAACGCCGCTTTCGTGGGCCGCATTCGATCCGAGACCCGCCATCCGATCAGCCGCGTCCTGATCCGGCTCTACGACCCGGTTTTGACTTGGGCGCTGCGCCGAAAGTGGCTGGTGATCGGGGCCGCCGGCTTGCTCGTGCTGGGCACGGTCCCGGTCTTCCTGAAGCTGGGCTCCGAATTCATGCCGCCGCTCGATGAAGGCTCGGTGCTCTACATGCCGTCGACCATGCCCGGGATCTCGATCGCCGAAGCCCAGCGTCTCCTCCAGGTCACTGATCGCATCATCCGACAGTTCCCCGAAGTGGACCGGGTGCTGGGCAAGGCCGGGCGCGCCGAGACCCCGACCGACCCGGCTCCGCTGTCGATGATCGAAACCGTCATCACTCTGAAACCGAAGACCCAGTGGCGCCGCGTGGACACCTGGTATTCCGGGTGGGCGCCCGAATGGCTCAAGAGCGTGCTGCGTCACGTCACACCCGACCACCTCTCGCCCGAGGCGCTGGTCGATCAGATGAACACGGCCCTTCAAATCCCGGGCCTGGCCAACGGATGGACCATGCCCATCAAAGGCCGCATCGAGATGCTCAGCACCGGCATCCGCACTCCGCTCGGCCTCAAGGTCTCCGGCGCCGACCTTCAAGTCATCGAAGACATCGGCACGCGGATCGAGCGCGCCCTCGCCGCGGTTCCGGGCACGCGCAGCGTCTTTGCCGAGCGCACCGGCAGCGGCTTCTACCTCGATGTCGAGTGGGAACGCGAGAAACTCAACCGCTACGGCCTCACGATCGCCCAGGCCCAATCCGCCGTCGAGAACTCCATGGGCGGCGACAACGTGTCGACCCTCATCCTCGGGCAGGAACGGTACCCGATCAATGTTCGGTACCTGCGCGATTTCCGTTCCGATCTCGACTCGATTCGGCGGATTCTCGTGTCCACTGCGGACGGCCAGACCCATATCCCGCTCGGCGACCTGGCTCAGGTCCGCCAGACCACCGGTCCGGCGATGATCCGCAACGAGGAGGGATTGCTCACCGGCTATGTCTACGTCGACGTCGGCACGCGCGATCTCGAAGGGTATGTCCGGGAGGCCAGCCGAGTGTTGCGCGAGGAAGTGACTGTGCCGGCGGGTTACGCGTACCTCTGGAGCGGCCAGTACGAGGCGATGCAGCGGGCCAAGGAACGCCTGCAAATCGTGGTCCCCATCACCCTCTGCCTCATCGTCCTGCTCCTGTACCTCAATACCCGGTCCAGCGTCAAAACCCTCATCGTGCTTCTCGCCGTCCCGTTCTCCGCCGTCGGCGCGGTCTGGTTCCTCCACTTCCTGGGCTACAACATGAGCGTCGGCGTCTGGGTCGGCCTGATCGCCCTGCTGGGAGTCGACGCCGAGACCGGCGTCTTCATGCTCGTATACCTCGATCTCGCGTATGAACAGGCCAAGAAAGAGGGACGACTGAAGCACCTCGCCGACCTGCAAGCCGCCATCCGCTATGGCGCCGTACAGCGGCTCCGGCCCAAGTTCATGACCGTGGCAACCACCTTCCTCGGCCTGGTCCCCATTATGTGGTCTCTCGGCACAGGCTCGGATGTCATGAAGCGGATTGCCGCCCCCATGATCGGCGGGATCTTCACCTCCTTCTTCCTCGAGCTGCTCGTCTATCCGGGCATCTACCAGATCTGGAAATGGCACTCCGAAGTGCGCCACCTGACTCGACTCCCGCCCCAACCGGCCCGGACGCCCCCGCGCACTTAGTGGTCTGTTTCACAATTGCAGCAACGTATGCTGGAGGCGATTTGCCCGGCGGGCGAGGCGCGAGCGACGAGCATACCCGCAGCGGTCTGTAAGGAGCGAGCAACGACGCCCGCCGGGCAAAGCACCCCAGCCCTCCGGGTCACGGCGGCGAGGTCGGCTGGCGTTGTTGCGCCTCGGTCACAGAGCTCGGGCGGCTATGCTCCCTCGGCGCGCCTCGCCGGCCGACCCCGGCGCTCGTGACATACGTGGCCGCAATTGTGAAACAGACCACTTAGGTTCTGTGGCTCGCGTTCCCTGGCCACAAATCCATGCTGCGATGGCAAGGATAGGAGTAACCCCTACGCCACAAACGGCCCACCGCCGATGGCGTGCCGCGAGGTGGATGTGGTAGGTATACTCCGGATTCGCCGGATTCTATCAGTCATCCTGTGTGCGCGAAGCCCAAGACTTAATGAACCAACGCCTGGTCAACAGCCAGTTCTTTACGACGGCGGGCACAGCCGCCTGTCTGCTGGCGGTTCTCGCCATGCTGGGCGGTCACTGGGTGGCGCTTCAGTCCGTCGCCTGGGTGCAAATGATCGTCCAATACGCCCAGGAAGACTCGCTGGACGGCGCCCTCGCCAAGACCTTCGATGGCGAACATCCCTGCGAAATGTGCCTCGCCATCCAGCAGGGGCGGCAGCAAGAGCAGCAGCAGAACAAGAAACAGGCCTGGCTCAGAACCTCCGAGATGCCCGATCTGCTCTGCGACTCGCGTCAGACACTCCTCCTGCCTCGAACTCCGGCGCCCACCCTGGCCGTTCCGTTCGTGCCCGGCTGGCGCGCGGACTTCATCGACACTCCCCCCAAGCCGCCTCCCCGGCAATCGGCAGCTGCGTCGTAGCCAGGACTCGGCGACCATCGACTGTCCGAATCGGTGCGTCGCGGACGAGCTGCAACGCCGAGCTGCTTCCCACCCCTGCCGCCGGCTGGCGACAAACCCGGACAGTTTGCCGCGCCTGAAAGCGATTGATCCCTGGATTGGCCGAGTCCCAGCGGTTGGTCACCCGTTGACCAAACGCCGATGGCCGGCCGAGAAGAGCAGTGTCACCCGAATGTCCATGAAAACATCACGAATAGTCTCGATGACAGTCTTGCGCCTCAGTACTTGTCTCAAATCGTTTTTGATTCTGTCCGCCCTGGCGGTGGGGTGGGGAACCACGATCGGCTCCGCGCAATCCTACGCGAACCCGCCGACCTGGCATCCGATGACGATGCTCAACGTCAACTTCGACACCACCGCCCTCAAGCTCGATGTCGTGGACCAGGCGGAAAAGATGGGCGCCAACATCTACCCGGTCCTCACCGTCGCCCGGGACGGCAGCTACGATCCCGCCATGCCCTGGGGAATGCTCAATGGCACGGCGTGGAGCCGGCGCCTGGGTTGGGATGACCCCAATCGCAAGGCTGGAGACCCCGCGCGATTCATTCTGACGCTCATCACGAACATCTACGGCTCCGACGCCGGGATTTGGATCGATTGCGTTTCGCGTTCGCCGGGACTCGAGGCCTACCTGGCGATCGGCAAGTTCGGGGTGAACGCCATCAACAACGCCACCAATGCCGACGGCAGCGTCATCATCGATCCCACGCTCAACGCCTATTCCGGCATTTTCGGGACCGCGGGAAGCTCCACCCGCTGGCGATGGGACGGACAAATGGACCATAATACGTATGCTGTGGCCCTGAGCGATATCACAGTGCCCGATCAGTTGTTTATGGCGACCTACAAGGTGTACGTCGGGGACCCCCAGGGCAACGAAATCCTGAATCCCGATGGGACCTCGGCGAGCACGACCGAGGTGTGGACCTGGCAGGGGCCGGCAACCGGATTCCAACCCGAGTTGAAAATCCTCCACAAAATCGCGGTCGAGTGGCCGGGTGACTTCTCGAACTATGTGCTCGAGTGGGCGGAGAGCGCCGACTCAACCGTCTGGACCCGCGTCGACCACACCCCGGTCGTGATTGCCGGGACATCGCTGGTTCTCGTGGATGCCAGCGCCTCGCACCGATACTTCCGCCTGCGTTTGGGAGATTGACGTCCGCTCGCGTTCCTGGGCGGTCAGCCGCGCTGGCCGACCGCCCGGACCCGACTCGAACACTGGTTGCCCAAACCACTGATCAAACAATGAACATCGAACTCAACCGTCCGCGCAGCATGCCGGTCATTGCGGCGAAGCTCCTCTTAGGCGCCGTTTCCGCTTTTGGAGTGGCGACCTCCCTGGGAGCGCAGTATGCCGAACCGCCCTCCTGGGATCCCATGCTCATGTTGCGGGTGAGCTTTGACGGCAATCGGAGCCTGCGGGTGGCCACCACCACCACGATCATCCGGTTGCAGCCTGGGCCGGGATGTTATGATCCCACAACCCAGAGTTACGATCTGCGCCACACGTCGTTCGACCCCGCGAAACCTTGGGCGGTCCTCAACGGAACGGCCTATAGCCGGGTCTTGGGATGGTATGACGAGGGGACCACCGGCGCCAATGGCGACAACTTCTACGATACCTATGCCCGGGAATTGGCCGGCAACTACGTCTGGATCGAGAAGACCGGGGGCTCCCCGGAACTCGAGACTTATTCGGTTACGGAAGCCGGCGACCCAACAGGACCGTACACCCCGATTTTCGGCACGGCGGGAAGTCCTGCCCGTTGGTGTTGGGACGGGTTCATGGCGCACAATGTCTATGCCGTTCCCTTGTCCGCACTGGCCACCTCGAATCGAATCTTCACCGCCACCTACGATCTCTACGTGGGCGACGCCGCGGGCAATCGGGTGCCGGGCTACGCCGGGACCACCACCACCTGGACCTGGCAGGGTCCTGCCGTCCGCTGCACGCCCAGAGTAGGCATTCGGAACGGCTTGGTGATCCAGTGGCCGCTGGGACCCGTAAGTTACGCGCTCGAGATGGCGGACTCGAACACGCCGCCGAATTGGATGGCCGTCACTAACCTGCCGTTGGTGTGGGAGGGCGCCAATGTCGTCCTGTTGGATCAGTTTGCCGCCGGCCGTCCATTGCGACTGCGCCGATTGCCCTGATCCGGAGTGGAGCCATGGAGACGAGAACGGGATTCGGTTGGTGACCAGGGGAAGAGATAGAGACTGTATGAAGACTCAGCACAAGCGCACCAAGTGGAACCTCGCGACAACCGTGATGGTCTGCAGCGCCGGTTTCCTGGCCGGGTCCGTTTGGGCGCAGACCGGCGTGTTGACCCGTGTCCCCATGCAGGGAGGCATGCTCATGCCGGAAGTGTCGTACCACGCCCAGAGCGACCGGGTCACCGTGGACCTTTCGAACATTGGCCTGACGGCCCAGCTCACGCCGCTCCTGATCAGCCATCCCAACGACAGCTTCGATCCGGACGACCCCTGGTTCGAGTGCCTCGATCCGAGCCGGCAAGGACTGGCCTTCAGCCGGCGTTACGGTTTTGAAATGCACCCCAACACCGACCTGCTGCCGGCGGATCGGGAACTCTGGATCCGTAAAACCGCCGGCTCGGCGGATTTGGGAATCTACGACTACAACGCCAGCACCTTGCCGAAGCGCTGGATACCGATCTTCGGCACCGCGGGATCGAGCAACGCCGCGTTCTGGAGCGGCTTGATGTGGCATGTTGGTGTCACCGCGCCGCCCGGAACGAACACCTACAGCGCCACGTTCGAGGTCTACGCGGCGAACACGGCGACGGGCCAGGAAGTGCCTGGATCCAGCTCGGCGCGGTTCCTTCTCGAATGGACCTGCGTGCCGGATGGCCGGCCGAGATTGGACATCGCGGTACAGGCTGCCGATGACCTTGTCCTCACTTGGTCAACCGGCGCGACCAACTGGAGCCTGGTCTGTTCGACCAACCTGGTGGGCGGCCCCTGGATCCCGGTCATGGAGGCAGAGGACGTGGCGATCATCGGACCCGACAAGGTCCGGATCAAGGGCGCAGCCGCTCGACAATTCCATCGCTTGCAGAGAAACCCATGAATCACCCACTCGACCTGCCATTGGGGTCCAACGCCTACCCCGTCTGGCGGTTACGTTCCACCGTCCGGCGCGCCGACGCACACGGCTTACCGCTCGAGCCTGCAGCGGGCATCGGCCCGGTGCCGTTGCTGAATGCCACAAGCGCCCACCACTCGAGGGGGCGCCCTGTGCTGAGGGCCGGTTCTGGCCCTCCGGCGCAGCCGGGTCCCAGGGCAACGCCCGCGCGATCCTCGAATGCCGCCTTCACTTTGATCGAGCTGCTGATCGTCATTGCGATCATCGCGATTTTGGCCGGTCTGCTGCTGCCGGCGGTCAACCGCGCCGTCGGCGCCGTTCGAACGGTCCAGTGCCAGGGACAGATGCGGCAGATCATGCTGGCCGCGCGCCTCTACGCGGACGACAACGAGGACCAGTTTCCGCGCAGCCAGCATTCGGCGTTCGCCAACCGGCAGCTTCCGTGGGAGCGGGCCCTGGCCCCATTCCTCGCCGCCAACAATGCCCGTTGGACCAACCTGCTCGAGTCCGTTTACCACTGCCCTGCCGACCGGCAACCGCAGCATCTGAGCTACGGCATGAACTACTACTTCGAGGTGGGACCGGACGATGACTACCCGGGCAAACCGCAGACGTGGCGCCGGCTTTCCCAGATCGCCCGGCCCACCGACGTCATCTTCTTCACCGAAGTGATCATCGAGGCCGACCATGTCATGCCGGCCTTGTGCTGGACGACCGTCGCCGATGCCGAGGCCGAGGTGGCCTCGAAACGCCACGGCGAGAAATCAAACTACAGCTTCGTGGACGGTCACACCGAGGCGCGAAAGTTGCCCACCGTCTATCACCCGGCACTCGGCGTCGATCTCTGGAACCCGAGAGGGGCAACCTGGTGAAGCACTGGCCGGCGTCTTGCCTCGCTTTATCGGCGCGCTCGGACGATGGCAAGCCAATCCTGGCCAGGATCCGAGGGTGGGCGGCCGATCGAGATTTTGCCGGGGCCGGCCGCGTTTTGGACTGAACCGGACATCAGGGGACCGCCGGCTCGCGGATTGAACCACCGGATGTCGAATGCACCGCTGGCGCTGGCCAGGTCCAGGTCGGTCGTGCCGCCGTTGGGGAGATAGACGAGATAGAGCTGACCTGGTTTGGCCAGGCAGTACTTGCTGTTGTCGTTTTTCGCGTTGCCGATGAGCGAGTTCATGTTCTTCATCTCCCAGAACGGAATCCGGTTGTCGCGGAAGAACTCGAGGGCGATTCGGCAAGAACCCCAGCTCCGATCCCGGCTGCGAAAGTCTTCGCAGTTGAGATCGTTTTGCGGGAGCTGGTAGCCGAAGTAGTATTCGACGCCGGCGCCGCCGCCGAGGAGATTGCCCCATAGGACGGCCTGGCGGATATCGTCGGGAGTCTGGACGGCCTGGCCATCTTTTTTCTTGCCGTTATAGCCATCGTAGCCGAGGTCGGGCGGCACGCCGGTGTCAGCCCCGCCCTGCTCGTCGTTGGCGACGACCCACGGCCGGCCGGCGGCAGCGGATTCGGCGATCCATTTCACCGTGCGGGCATGAGTTTGGCTCCAACCATTTTGGAGCGACAGGCCGGTGAGCAGCGACTGGCTGCCGAGCAACGGGGTGTAGACCTTGTCCTGCTGGTTCGGGTATGTGTGGATGACAATGTGGTGATGGTAAGGATCGGTGTCATGGATGAACTTCACCATGTCGCGGATCTCCTCGGTGCTCTGGGTGTTCTCCTCGCCGATGTTCCAATTCAGAGCGAGCGCGTGAGCGAAGCGGGCGACGAGCTCGCGGCAATAGAGCCTGCGCTCGGGCCCGAGCTTGCCGCCATCGAGAGATTCGGGCACGCGGCGGACGGTGGAGCCATTGCCGGGGCGGTCATCGTCGATCTCGTTCTCCTGGAGCTTGAAGTGGAGGTAGAGGCCTTGGGCGGTGGCGTGATCGAACACAATGCCCCATTGATCGAGCTTCGAGCAGTCCCAGTGAACCTTGTCGTTGCGGGCGACGAACGGCCAGACATTGTCGCCATCGCCAGCGGCGTTGTAGGTGAGGAAGGAGAAGGCATTCAGGCCTTTGCCGGCAAGGTAGTTCAGAGCGCCGATGAGCCCCTTGCCTTTGCCGCCTTTCCAGGTCGGGTCGCCATCTCTCCAATCCCGCAGATGAGGCGCGTATCGATGAAGCGATTCGGTGGGGGCGGCTTCGCCCGAGCGCGCATTGCGCTTGCGGCCGGACTCGGTGCCGTCGAAGTCCGCGTAGGCGAGGAGCGTTTCGGGCGCATCGGGACCGGCCTTGAGGAAGAACTCTTTCGATCCGGCGAACTGGAGGTGGTGTTGGCCGACATATTCGAGGCGTCCTTGGGCTCGAAAATCGCGGCCAGCCTTGTCGGTGGGACCGACGACAAACCGGCCGGTCTGGCCATCGAATGGCTTCACGGCTTGGCCTTTCGCATCGCTGACGGCGACCTGCTTGCCGCGGACAAATGAGATGGAATAGGTCCATGCGCCGGATTTGTCGGGGGAAAGGTGCGCCCGCCATTTCGTGCCCGACTCGGCGCTGGTGTTTGCCGCGTCGCCGTCGGCAGCGAAGTATCCGGGCACGACGTAGCGAGGCGAGCCGCTTTCGTGGGCAAACGTCACGTTCATGGCGTAGTCGGTGAACGGGTTCGGATCGGCATCGCGTTCGTGGGCTAACGGGCCATCCATGGTCAGCGTGACCTTGTGCCACTGCTTGAGCTCGCCCGAGACGGCCACCGCGCTGCCGGCATCGGGGCGGCTGCGGCCCTGAGCACGGAGCTGATCGAGGCGCGCCGCCATTTGTTTGACGCGGGCAGGTTCGTTGGCAGCGAGGTTGTTGGTCTGCGCGGGGTCGGAGGCGAGGTTGAACAGCTCGTAGGCGGGGGCTTGAGCCCTCGGTCGCGGGGCGGCTGGGGCCTGCTGCGGCTGCCGGCCGCCACCTTTGCCGATCAGGATCCAATCTCCCTGGCGGAGGGCGAGGGGCGCCTGGTTATTGTTTTGAAGCACGAGATGATCGCGGCCCCGGGCGCCCGGTTGCCCCAGCAGGGCGGACAGCACATTGAAGCTGTCCGGACCCGCTTCGGCGTCGAGTCTCTGGCCGGTGAGCGCAGCCAGCGTGGCCAGGGTGTCCACATGGGCAATGAGCTGCCCGGAGACGCCGCCGGCGGGGATGCGGCCGGGCCAGCGGGCGAGGAACGGCACGCGATGCCCGCCTTCGTAAAGCGATCCTTTGAACCCGCGGAGCGCCCCATTGGGGGCCTGCCTCGAGTGGAGCGGATTGGTGCCGTCGTCGTACGTGTTCTTGATGGCGCCGCCGTTGTCGCTGGTGAAGATCACGAGCGTGTTCGTCGCCAGATGAAGGCGGTCGAGGGCGGCCAGCACCTCGCCGACCTCCCAATCGAGCTGATGAATCACGTCGCCGCGCCAGCCGCAGCCGCTCGCGCCCCGGAAGCGCGGGTGCGGGACCATGGGCTCGTGGATATCGTGCGGCGTGAAGCAGAGGAAAAACGGGCCAGCGCGGTTTGCGTCGATGAACTTCACGGCTTTCGCGGCCAGGGTGTCGGCGATATCCTCGTCCACCCAGCGGGCCGCCTTTCCGCCCGTCATGAAGCCAATCCGCGGGATGCCGTTAACGACGGTGTCCTTGTGACCGGGGCCTCCCTGGATTTTCAATTGGACACCCGGATCGGCGCCGGTGGGTTCATCGCCAATCTTGACACCGTAGCTCACACGGATCGGGTCCGCCGGGTCGAGCCCGACAACCCGGCGATTCTCGACAAAGACGCACGGGACACGGTCGCCCGTGGCGGGGATAATGAACGCGTAATCGAACCCCAGCTCGAGCGGGCCGGGCCGGATTTCACCGTTGAAATCGGTCGGGCCGGGCCCGCCCAGACCGAGGTGCCATTTGCCGACCACGCCGGTCCGGTAGCCGGCGGACTTCAAGACCGACGCGACCGTAGCGGTGCCCGGCTGGATGAGAGAAGGCGCGTTTCCGGCGGCAATGCCAGTGCCAGCCTCGCGCCAGGCATAGCGTCCGGTCATGAACGCATATCGCGTGGGCGTGCAAACCGACGCCGTCGAGTGCGCGTCGGTGAAGCGCGTTCCCTCCTGGGCGAGCCGGTCGAGGTGGGGCGTCTTCACATGCGTCGCGCCGCAGCAGCCGATGTCGCCGTAGCCCAGATCATCGGACAGGATGAAGATGATATTGGGGTGCGCCGAGGATGCAGCCGCAGAGCGGGCCGGGGTGGCGGACAGGACGGCCGCAAGCAGGGCGGCAACGAGCCAAGTTCGAGCAAGGTGATGTTTCATATCAGATTCATGCGAGGATTATCTTCGCGGATCGAGTTCGATGAGGACGCGGGAGATTTTGCCGGTGAACGGAAATGGAGCAGCGTAATCGCCCACGGTTCCGGCGAGGTCGCGTCCGACCTGAAGACCATCGACGGGGAGCGTCGAAAGCAGGCCGGCCATTTTCTTTTCGAGGATCTCGCGCCCGTCGGCGGCAAGCGCCACCGTGGCGTCCGCGGCGAGCGTGGCGGTGATGACTTTGGCGGAGGCGAAGGCAGGATCGTCGGAGCGGATCTCCTCGAGATTGCCGGAGCGGTTGAGCGCGAAGCGGAACGCGCCGTTTTGGAAGAACATGGCCCAGCCGTGGGCTTCGCCGCCTTGGGCAACCAGCACGCCTTCGCGGCCGGGAGCGGCGATGTGGACGGTTGCCGTAAAACCGCGGTTCGCGGAGTCGGGCGAGTCGGCGCGGGCCAGGTCGGCCTCGGGCCCCAGATCGAATCGGGCCCGGCGCGACGCTGGCTTGGGCTTGGCTGCCGCTTTCCAGGGCCCCGGATCCGCAAAGGCGCGTTTGGCCCAGGCATCCCACTGGGCGGCGAGGTCCTGGGCGATTTCCGATCGGGTGGCGGCGAGGTTGGTCTGTTCCGTGCGATCGGTCCGCAGGTTGTATAATTCCCAGGAGCCCAACGCGCCACGCCTGACGAGCTTCCAGTCGCCCAATCGAATGCCGCCATTGCCTTCGTGTTCCCAGTAGAGAGGGCGCACCTCCGTGCTGGGCACCGAGGAGAAAAACGGCGCCAGGCTCCGGCCTTCCATCGGCCGGATGGCATGTCCGTTGAATTCCTTGGGATAAGTGGCGCCGCCCACATCCACCACCGTGGCCATAATGTCCACCAGATGCCCGGGCTCGTGGATCAGACGTCCGGATCGCATCCCGGCAGCCGCACCGGTTCTCGAGCTGCGAATGCCCTCTGGCCAATGAGCGATCAGGGGCGTGGCAATGCCGCCTTCGTGGTTGAAATGCTTGTAGAGCCGGAAAGGCGTGTTTTGCAGCCAGGCCCACGACTCGCCGCAAAAGACCGTGCTCGATGCGTCCCCCGGATTCGCCCCCTCGAGCCGGCCGTTCGGGCCGGACTCGGCATTGCCGCCGTTGTCGGACATGAAAAGGATGAGCGTGTTATCGAGGATGCCGCGCTGGCGGAGGCCGCCCACCAGCGTGCCGATCGCGCGGTCCATCCGGTGCACGCACGCGGCGTAGATGGCCATGATATGGTCGAACCGATCTTTCTCGGCATCGCTGAGCTGGTCCCAGGCTTTCACGCCTTCCGGGCGCGGGGCCAGGGGCCAGGCGGGATCGACGACGCCCAGCGCCTTTTGTCGGGCATGGCGGGCTTCGCGGAGCTTGTCCCAGCCGATCTTGTACTGTCCGCGGAACTGGGCGATGGTCTCGGGCGGCGCCTGCAAGGGGAAATGGGGCGCGTTGTGGGCCAGGTAGAGGAAGAACGGCTTCTGCGCCGCGCGCGCTTCGTCGATGAACTTCAGCCCGAACTCGGTCCACAGATCCGTCGAGTACCACTCGGCGGGGACGCCATTGGCGCCGCCGCGGCCGACGAGCTGACCGTTGAGGAACAGCTCCGCGCGCGCGCTGTCATGAAAGTAGAATCCGCCCGCCGCCGCGTTCAGGCTGCGATCGAATCCGCGTTCCCACGGGACGACGCCGAGGTTCTGGCCGACGTGCCATTTGCCGGTCATGATCGTGAAGTAGCCGGCGCTGCCCATGACCTCGCCCATGGTCACGCATTGATCGTTGAGCCGGCCGGTGTAACCGGGCAGGACATTCCCTCGGGCATCCTTGTGCGGTGAGGTCATGTGGCCAACGCCCGCCTGGTGGGGATACAGGCCCGTCAGAAGCGAGGCTCGAGTGGGACAGCAGCGCGCGGTGTTGTAGAATTGGGTGAAACGCAGGCCGCCGCTGGCCAGGGCATCGAGGTTCGGCGTAGGAATCTCGCTGCCATAGCAGCTGAGGTCGCTCCAGCCCATATCGTCGACGAGGATGACAACGATGTTGGGCCTCGAGGGAGGTGAAGCCCCCTCGGCGGCAGGAAGTCCGAGCCAAGCGCTCAGCAGCGCGCATAGAAGAATCAGGATTGGGTTCATATGAGTTATTGTCGACCAGTGCGAGGGGATTCAAGGGAATTTCAGGGCGTCCTAAGGGTCTGTGCAAAAATGAATTCCGATTTTGGCGGGAGCGCCGCCGGGC
>CAYSPU010000001.1:2252-64296 GCA_964432995.1 uncultured Verrucomicrobiota bacterium | reverse complement strand
GGAACCGCCGGACGCCCGAGGCCGGGCGTCCCTACCTCAAACGGGAGGTTCATGGGGAGGGGGATGCGGCTGGGTTCATGGGCTTCACGCGCAGCCAGCCGGCCGATGTCATTGCTTTCCATGAGCGGGGCGGATCGGGTAGGTTGGCGCCTGGACTGATTCATGGCCATTCAACTTCACTTCCACGGGGCCGCCGGTGGTGTCACCGGATCGGCGTATCAACTTCGGACATCGCGGGCGAATGTCCTGATCGATTGCGGGCTGTTTCAGGGGGGGCGCGAGGCGGAGGCGCGCAATCACGAGCCTCTGCCCTGGGAGGCGCGGGCGCTGCAGGCGGTGCTCGTCACGCACGCCCATCTGGATCACACGGGGCGGCTGCCGTTGCTGGCCAAGGCCGGTTACGACGGCCCGGTGTACGGGACGGAGGCCACCCGCGAGGCGACGAGTCTCATCCTGCACGACTCGGCGCGCGTTCAGGCGCAGGACCTGGTTCGCACGAACCGGAAGCGCGAGCGTGCCGGAGATCCGCCGCTTGAGCCCCTGTATTCGACGGCGGAGGTCGAGCGGTTCCTGCCCCTCTTCCGGCCGGTGGCCTATGACGAGTTCGTTCCGGTGGCTCCGGGAATCCGCGCGCGCTGGGTGGAAGCCGGCCACCTGCTCGGGTCCGCCAGCATCCAGTTGCTCGTGGAGGACGACGGCAGTCGCCAGACGATTGTGTTCTCGGGCGACCTCGGGCGGCAGGACGCCCCGCTGCTGAAGGACGCGGCCGGGTTCCAGCAGGGGGACGTGGTGGTGCTGGAGTCGACCTACGGCGGTCATGATCACAAGCCGCTGCCCGACACGCTGGCCGAGTTCGAGTCGCTGGTGAAAACCGCCGTCGAACGGAAGAGCAAGATCCTGATTCCGACCTTTGCCGTGGGCCGCGCCCAGTTGTTGCTCTATTTGTTGGCGGTGATGTTCCGGCAGAAGCTGGTGCCGCCGTTCCCGATCTACATTGACAGCCCGATGGCGATCGAAGCCACGCGCATCTACCGGCGGCATCTCGAGCTTTTCGACGAGGATTTCCAGGCGCTCCAGCGCGAGCGACCGATCGAGGCGGATCTGACCACGGTGCGGCCAACGCCGACCGCCGACGAATCGCGCCAGCTCAACGATTGCGCCGGTCCCTGTCTGATCCTGGCCGGTTCCGGCATGTGCACCGCCGGGCGCATCCTGCATCACCTCAAACAGAACCTCTGGCGGGATGGCACGGTGGTCTTCATCGTTGGCTTCCAGCCCGAAGGCAGCCTCGGCCGGCAGCTTGTCGACGGCGCCACGAGCGTCTCCATCTTCGGCGAGAAGGTCGCCGTGCGCGCCCGGATCCACACGCTGGGCGGCTTCAGCGCGCATGCCGGGCAACGGGAATTGCTCGAGTGGCTGTCCCCGCTGGCCCCAAGTCGGCCGCGCGTGATCCTGACCCACGGCGAACCCAAGCGTCGCGACGCCTTGGCGGAGCAGATTCGCGAGCGGTTTGGCCTGGACTCGAGCCGGCCGATGATGGGGGAAGTGCTCACGCTGCGTCCTTGAGCCGCGCGGCAATTCGGGTTGAATCTTCCCGGGGCGGGCGGCATCGTCCTGCGAAGTTCTTCTATGCCTGCTGCAGATGAGGCGAGGGTCGTGGCCGAACAACGGGGCAGGGGATTCTTCTGGATGTTGGGGATCCTGGTCCTGGTGTTGTGTTTCTTCTTTCATCGGAGCTTCGAGCCGGGTCAGGTCTTGTTTGCGAACGACGGGCCGCTGGGCGCCAACATGGCGCAGGCCGAGAGCGGCGCGCAGAACTTCTTCGGGCAGTGGCAGGATCTGACATGGCTGGGGGGCGAAGCGGTGGGGGGCTTGCTGCGGCTGACGGATGTGCTGCTGGTGGCGGTTCGGCCCATTGCCTTTGCCAAGCTGCACGTCCCCGTCGCCTTGTTGGTCTTGGGCTTGGCGGCCTGGCTCTTCTTCCGCCAGCTCGGGTTCAGTCTGACGGCCTGCATCCTCGGCGGCTTGGCCGTTGCCTTGAACATGAACGTGTTCTCGGTGAGTTGCTGGGGGCTGGCGAACTGGGGGCTGGCCCGCGCCTGTATCTTCCTGGCGCTGGCCGCCTGGCCGCGCGCCGGCGTTCCTCACGGTTGGGCCCGCGCCGCGCTGGCCGGTCTCGCGGTCGGGCTCGCGCTGATGGAGGGCTTCGATGTGGGCGCCATCTTCAGCCTGTACGTCGGGGCGTTCGTGCTCTACCAGGGGCTGACCGCCGAGAAGGGGGGGACGGGCGCCCGGCGCTGGGCCGTTGCGGGCGCACGCGTGGCGGTCGTGGCGATCTTCGCCGCGTTCATCGCCGCCCAAGCCGTGACCACGTTGATCGGCACCCAGGTCAAGGGCGTGGTGGGGATGCAGCAGGACGAGCGCACCAAGGAGAATCGCTGGATGGAAGCGACGTTGTGGAGCCTGCCGCGTGTCGAGGCTTTGCGGGTGGTGATCCCGGGTTTGTTTGGCTACCGCATGCCGCATCTTTACGGCGACCCGGAAGACAGCGTGGGCGGGTCCAACTACTGGGGCGAGGTGGGGGCGCCGCCGGGGAACCCGGCCGGGCGGCATTCCGGATGCGGCGAATTTGCGGGCGTTCTGGTCACACTGGTCGCGTTGTGGGGCGTGGGCCAATCGCTTCGGGGACGCAACAGCCCGTATGCGCCCTGGCAACGCCGCCTGATCTGGTTCTGGGCCGGCGCCGCGTTGATCTCCTTGCTGCTCGCGTTTGGGCGGCATACGCCGCTCTACCGCATCGCCTACGCGCTGCCGTATTTCTCGACCATTCGGAACCCGCTCAAGTTTCTGCATCCGTTTCATCTGTCGATCGGGATTCTATTTGCCTGCGGGGTGGAAGGCTTGATTCGCGGGTATGTGCGAGGCCTGCCGGAGCGGACAGTCGCCTGGACGGCACACCTCCGCGGCTGGTGGCGGGCAGTGAGCGGGGTGGACCGCTGGTGGGTGCAGGGGATGGCGGCGGCCATCGGGCTGAGCGGACTGGCCTGGCTCGTGTATGCCGGTTCGCTCGACGAACTCACCGCGTACCTCCGGTCAGCCGGTTTTGCCGATGCCACCCTGGCGCGATCCATCGCCCAGTTCAGCTTGCGCGAGGCTGGCTGGTTCATCGTGTTTCTCGCGTTGTCGGCTGGGGTGTTGGTTCTGGTCCTGGCCGGAGTGTTTGCGGGGCGGAGGGCACGGTGGGCGGGGCTGGCGCTCGGCGGCGTGTTGGTGTTGGACCTGGCCCGAGCCGATCTGCCCTGGGTCATTTACTACGATTACCACTACAAGTACGCGACCAACCCGATCCTCGAGCGTCTCCGCGACAACCCGGATCGCTACCGTGTGGCCGCCAAACTGTCGCCCATGACCCAGTCGTACCTGGTCACCGAGCAGGGGCAGTTGCTGGTGCACCTCTACTTCACCGAGTGGCTGCAGCACCACTTTCCCTTTTACCGGGTGCCGTCGCTCGACATCATCCAGATGTCGCGGCCCCCGGAGTTCGACACGGCCTGCATCAAGAACTTCCTGCCGACCGGTGAGACCAACATGTACCGCATCGCCCGGCTCTGGGAACTGGGTTCCGTGCGGCATGTCATTGGCATGGCGGGATTCCTCTCCCAACTGAACACGGGGCTGGATCCTGGCAAAGGGCGGTTCCGGGTCCTGACGAATTTCTCCATCGTCCCCAAAGCCGGGAAAGCGGCGGCCGTTTCAGCGCAGGACCTGTCCGCGGCGCCCGACCCGAATGGGATCTATGCGCTGTTCGAGTTTGCGGGGGCTCTCCCGCGCGCCCGACTCTTCGCTCGCTGGGAGGTGGAGACCAACGACACGGCGACGTTGCAGCGCCTGGCCAGCCTCGAGTTCGACCCCCACCAGACGGTGCTCGTGGCGGAGCCGATGGCGACGGTCGCGTCGCCCGGAACCAACACCGCGATCGGGACGGTGACCTGGGAACGGAGCGAGCCGAAGTATCTGCGGTTGCAGGCGGAGGCAACGGCTCCGGCGCTGCTGCTGCTCAATGACCGGCACCATCCGGATTGGCGGGTGTGGGTGGACGGCGCCGAACAACCGCTGCTGCGCTGCAACTTCATCATGCGCGGCGTCCGCCTCGAGCCCGGGGCGCACACGGTCGAGTTCCGTTTCGTGCCGCCGCGACGCATGTTCTACGTCAGCCTCGCCGGCTGGATCGCCGGCCTGGCGCTCTGCGGCTTCGTCGTCGTGAGCTCGCGCCAGAAGGACCGATGAGCCACCAGGAGACCTACCGGCACAACGAGGCCTATGCGGAGTTCCTGGACCACTGGGACCCGGGCTTCTACGCGAAGTATGCCGACACGCTGCGGCCGGCCCGGGCCGGGGGACGCGTCCTCGACGTGGGATGCGGCGCCGGGCAGGTGGTCGGCCGGCTGGCCGAGGCCGGCTTCGAGGCGCACGGCGTGGATGTCTCGGAGCCCAACATCGAACGCGCCCGGAATCGAAGTCCCCATTGCCGCCTCTACGACGGGCGCCGGCTTCCGTATCCCGATGGATACTTCGCGAGTGTGGGCGCCCTGAACGTCCTCGAGCATGTGGAGGAACCGGAGGCATTCCTGCCCGAGCTGGCGCGCGTGGCCGAAGCGGGCGGCCGGGTCGTCGTGTCCAGCCCCAACTTCTTTCGCGTGCTCGGCTTCCGCGACTACCATCATCGGATGCGCGGTTTGGGGAACAAATGGCGGAATGCGGCCCGGCTCCTGGCCAAGCGCCGGATGATGCGGCGCGCTCCGGGTGAGGTGCGGTTCGACCGCATGACGCCCGTCGTCAAGGAGCCGTTCACACCGGATGACGACGCGATTGTGGCCACCAACGCGCTGGAAATGCGGTTCTTCCTGGAGCGCGCGGGCTGCCGGGTGGAACGGGTGGAGTGCACGGACCGCTACGTCGCTCCGGTGCTCGACCGGTTGTTGAACGCCACCCCGCTTCGCTACGCGATGTTCAACGCCTTTCTCGTGGCGCGCAAAGCCGCTTCGTGAGACAACTTCCCGCGGTGCCATGAACCAGAGTGACGAAACGCCTACCTATCGAGTCTGGGGTGCGGACTGCATCGCTTACGGCCCGGTCGAACTGCCCACCCTGGTGAGCTGGATCAAGGACGGCCGGGTGCTGGCGGACACCTGGCTCTTCCTGGATCAGGTCATGTCGTGGTTGCGGGCAGCAGAGGTGCTGGAACTCAGGATGTTCTTTCGCGACCGGCCCGCCGGCGCACCGCGCACCTCCAGCCAAATGCAGCGGGTTACCGCCGGTGCGCTCCGGCGCATCAAGATCCTCGCGGACATGGAGGAGCGCGCTCTCGAATCCCTCTTGCGCTACATGGAACCGCTCGAGGTCCGGATCTTCACGACCGTGGTGCGGGAGGGCGATCCGGCCGATGCGATCTACTTCCTGCTGGAGGGCGAGGTGCGCGCGTTCCTGGTTCACGAGGGGAAGGAGACCATCCTCGCGACAATCCTGCCCGGCGAGTCGTTCGGTGAAATCGCGCTGCTGGACCACGGCGTGCGGAGCGCCAACGTGGCGGCCAACAAGGACAGCCTTCTCCTGCGGATGACGGCCGCGAATTTCGAGACCATCTTGCGCGAAGCCCCCGCCTTGGCCATGCCCTTCGCCCTGGGTCTGGCCCGGGCCCTTGCCACTCGCCTCCGCTACATGAGCAAGCGGTACGAGGACTCGATCCACTTCAGTCGGATCGTCTCCGGATAGCGGGGACGGGGCTGCCTTCAGCGGCACCGTTCGGCGGCGAGAACCGCCGCTCCCAGCGCGCCGGTGAACATCGGTTCGGGCACCACGCCCACGGGGCAGTCCAAGACCTTCTGCAGGGCCTCGACCATTCCAGGCACCATGGCCACCCCCCCGGTGAAACAGACCGGTTGCTCCAGCCGCCGGCCCACCATCCCGCCCACCCGGACGGCTATCGCCGCCTGCACCCCTGCCACCACGTCTGCCGCTTGCCGTCCGCCTGCCAACAAACCGATGATCTCGGTCTCGGCAAACACCACGCACATGCTGCTGATCACGGCCGGTGCCCCGCTGGCCCGCGCCAACCCTCCCAAATCACCCAGCCCCACTCCCACTCGCTGAGCGACCATCTCCAGGAACCGCCCGGTGCCCGCCGCACAACGGTCGTTCATCATGAAGTCCCGCACGTGCCCGCGCTCGTCCAGTCGGATCAACTTGCTGTCCTGTCCGCCGATCTCGATGATCGTTCGCACCTCCGGGCGCCCTTCCCGAACGCCACGAGCGTGGCATGTGATCTCCGTGATCGTCGTGTCGGCAAAGTCCACCAGGTTCCGTCCGTAACCCGTCGCCACCGCCCCCTTGACCTCCGCGGTGGTGTGCCCGACCTGCCGCAGCAACGCGTCCCGCAACTCCCGCGCCGAAGCCCCCTGGTCGACGTGATGCTCCACCGATCCCGTGGCCGCCACGGCACCGCGCCCCCGGTCCCAAAGGACGATCTTCGTCATGCGCGACCCGGCATCGACTCCCACCGCGATCATGTTGCCCTCCTCGATTGCACCGTCTCCAACAGGGCCTGCAAACGCGAATGCAGGGCGGCCTCGAGACCGTCGCACAGCGGCGGCACCTCGATCTCGACCGCCGGCGCCGCGGCGCGCCGGGCGACCTCTTCCCGCAAATAGGCTCCCTCGTGGGCGCAATGACTGGCCCCCGGAATGCGCGAGACGACCAGTCCTTCGATTCCCAACCCCAGCACCTCGCTCGCCACCTGCCCGGCACGGTCCTCCGCCGATCCCACCATCGGATCGGCCAACGCCACCCGCGCCAGGGCTTCCAATGGCGGCAACTCCTCCGGAATCTCCACCAGCGCGTGCCCGAACAGGTAGTCGGCGCCGCAGATCCTCCCGCCCCACTCCTCAACGAGATTCATCAGGCGCAAGTCCGCCACTGGGTTCACCCAGTAGAGCCGCACCGCCTCCGGGGAAAGCACTCCCTCCCCCTGCGCCACCCGACGGTTCACTTCCGCCTGCAATTCGTCCAGGACCGCGATCGTCTCCGCGCGGTCCGAGCAGTAATGAATGGCCAGAGCGTCCACCAGCAACATCTCGAGCGCCGGCAGCGGACAAACGCTCGCCTGGAAGACCGTCTGTCGCAGCCGCGTAATCCGGCGGCGGACAGCGTTGGCGTGCCGGATCCCCTCCGCGAGCGTCGCGTCGTCCAGCGGCCGGCCCGCCAACGACTCCAGTGCGCGCCGCACCCGCGCCAACTCCGCCGAGACCAAATCCACTTGCACGCGCGGGGCGACCATCCCTCCCGGAAGGACCACGGCGGCCTCATCCGGATCCGGCTTCCGCCGCCGCGGCATTTCCCACCAAAAGATCGGATGGCCCAGCGACTCCAGCCGCTGCGCGATTGCCGTGAAATCGTCGCATACCGCCCCGACGCTGCACACGAGGAAGTCGGGGAGGGGGAAGTGCGCGCGGGTGACGAACGCCCCCAGCATGGCCCGCACGGGGCAGAACGACTCGTCAATGCCCAGCCGGTCGGCGACCTGGAACAGGCCGTCCGAACACTCCATCCAACATGGCGTCCACCATGATCCGTCCGGGTAGAACGCCACGAGATTCGGCAGGGCATAGGCCAGCACCGGCACGGTCCCCAGGTCCTTCATCGTCCCCACCAGCTTGCGCCCCTGCGCCCGATGCGCCCGCAGCCGGTCTTCCTCGGTCAACACCAGGTTCCACAGGCGCAGCGCCGCGGCCGAGTTGTCAAATTGCAGGTGCCGCAACCGCAGATCGCCCCGCTCGCCAACGTGGCGTCCCAGCGGCCCCCCGTAGCCGCACCCCCCGCCGCTCGCGTCGCCGAGCGCGCCCTGTCGGGCGTCCCATTCCTCCAGACCGATCTTGGCCGGACGATCGTTCACGTCAGCATCTCGAGAAACGCCTGCAGCCGCGTGTCCACTTGGGGAGTCAGCCCTTCCGAATCCCCCGCGTCCAGGTCGAGCACCGGCACGCCCAGCGTCTCCTGGAGACGCGCCACCTCCGCCTGCCAGACGTCGCACCACGGGTAGTGCCAGGCAATCACCCCGCGCGCGCCGCGCTCCCGCACCCGCCCGGCCAGCCACGCATGAAAACCCGTGTTCGGTCGCTGCGCGACATCGGGGATCCCCTCGAGGAACGCGTGCGCCAACGCCCCCAAGGGGTCGCGCTGCGCCCTCTCCGCTTCAGACGGCGGCGGCAAGCCGCGTTCGCCATTCTCCGTCGCGTCCAGCACCATACGACCGCCGCGAGACTCGATGCGGTCCAGAAGCTCCAGATGCGTTCGCCGCAGAGGGCCGCCCACCAGGGCCACCGGGATTCCGGCCCGCCCCGCTGGCGAAGGTCTGCCTTCCTGTTTCGGTGGCAGCGTTCCATCCGATTCCACACGGATCACCGCCTCGGCGAAGGCACGCGCCCCGAACTCGCCGCGGCGAGCGCGCAACTCGAGCCGCGCCTCGGCGTAGCGCTGCATCTCCCGTCGCAAGGCGCCGGCGGCCGGCGGCCGGCCGCCCCGCCGCACCAGGAAACGTCCCAACCGCTCCAACTCCAGGCGATAGCAGTCCTCCGCGTTCGGATTGCCCGCCGTCGCCGGAACGGCCAACAAAAACACCGCCGGCACCTCCCTTGGAACATCCGGGAGGACGACCTCTCCGAGGGCGCCGCCAACGGCAGGTAGGAGGGACGCGCGGCCCCGCGCGTCCACTGAGACCGAATCGTCGGGCCCGATCGCATCCGCCGTCCTCCGCAGTTGATCGCAGCGTGCGGCCACAACCAACGCCCGACCCGGGGCCTCCGCGGCGGACGCCGCCACCGCCAGCGCGAACGGACAAACGCCCATCGGCCCCGAGGTCAGCCGCCGCGCCGCCGTCGCCCCCGGCACCCACCGCACCGGGCGCAGGCCGTGGGCCGCAATCCACTCCGGAGGCACCCACGGCGATATGTAGCGCACGGCATCCACAGTCGAAGTGCCCCGAACCTCACGCCGAGTTCAGGCAGCGTTGCCCCCCGTGCCTCGCGGCGCCCTCTCGCCGCGCCGGTCGCTGACCATCTCCAACAGCGCCTCGACCCGGGTCGCGATCCGTGCCGAGTCTGACGGCGAATAGTCGGTCTCGATGCGCAGGTAGGGCAGCTTCAGCTCCTCTTCCACCAACCGCCGCGTCCGATCCGCTTCAATCGCGTACGTCAGGCACGCCTGCCAGATCAGCTCGATGACGCACTCCGCCCGGAACTCGGCCGTCAACTGACGCAGTGTCTGGAAGCGCCCGTCATTCGGCGTTCGCACCGAACACGGAAGGTGAAAGTACTTGTCCGCCAGCGCGCCCAACAGATCGGACGCGTTCTCGGGCACGTCCTCGAGGATTGGTTTGAGACCGGTGCAGTTCTCCTGACACACCACCAGTCCGCCGCTGCTTTCGATGATCTCGAGCACGCGTTCCGCCCCGTGCACCAGGGGCACGCCCGTGAGCAAGACCCGCGGCCGGCCGCCCCGGGCGGCTCCCGGTTCCGCCGCCCCGTCCGCCTGCGCCAGCAACTTGAGCGCCCGCTCATACTGGTCGAGATCGGCCGGAATCCCCGAGATGATGC
The DNA here is from genome assembly GCA_964432995.1 of uncultured Verrucomicrobiota bacterium. Classification (GTDB taxonomy): domain Bacteria; phylum Verrucomicrobiota; class Verrucomicrobiia; order Limisphaerales; family JAHDYP01; genus CAYSPU01. The sequence goes on along the minus strand of CAYSPU010000001.1, from coordinate 54,649 downwards.
TCTTCAGATCCAGCAGTTGGCGGCCCGTCAGCGGCGGCGCCTCGCGCTTCATCAAATCCGCCAGCCGCCGCCGCAATCCGCGCTCCCGGTTCATCGTGCGCACCGCCGCGCGCAGCCGGGCGTCATCCACCTCCACCCGGTAGCGGGTGGCCAGGAAATCCCGCAACCGCGCCAACTCCCGCACCCACTGCTCCCGGGCGTCGGGGGCGTTGTCCCGATGGGGCAGCTCCAACACGTCGTTTCCGCCAGGACGAAGTCCGCCATCTCGAGGAACGGGTTGCCGTGCTCCACCCAGTAACCGTACGTCGACTTGATCAACGGACAGAGATTGGTCGGCAGCCGCGTCTCGGCCGACGGAATCGTATCCGGATCCCCGCCGCACAGACAGACCGGCACGGCGCCCGCCGCCAGCACCAACTCCCGCGGGGCATACTCACACATGATCCCCACCACCGGGCGCCCCGACGCCCGGGCCGCCAGCGCGTATTCCTTGCAGCGCGGGATCATGCGCTGAAACCACTCGAGGGGATCGGGCGCGGCGGATTCGCGCGCCGCGGCCGCTGCCACGGCGCTTCCGCCGCAACCACCGGGTGTTGAGGTGGAGGCATTCACGAGTTCAAGTGTCTGCAGCGCGTCCGGCAGCAGCGCACCAGAAGCTGCCCCCGCAGGTCTCACACCCCGTTTCCTCCCCGCTTTCTGTCCTGGTCATAGAGAAGGAGTCCTTACGACAGCCCGCTCCCTTTGACGGCGACGAACTGCCCCTGCACCAGCTTGCGCTCGTGAGTCAGTTGCCGCGCGAACCGCATCTCCGCCCCCAGTTGCTGCATCAGCGGGAGGTCGAAGCCGATGATGCGGAGGGCGTCGTAGGTCAGTTGGCGGCTCAGCATGTCCAGGTACAGATCCATGCACGGCGCGAACCTCCCCGTGTCTTCCGCGGCTTCCACCCGACACCCGTTCGCCTCCAGCAAGCCCCGATAGTCGCCGATGCTCGCCAGACTGGGGAACTTCATAAACGTCAGAAACCGCTGCGCTTCGGACTCCGCCAGCGGCGTCGGCCCCTCCACCCAATCCGTAAAGGCGATCTTCCCCCCCGCCTTCACCATGCGGGCCGCCTCGGCGATCAGCCGGCGCTTGTCCGCCACGTAACACCAGGCGTCCTCACCCCAGACGAAATCAACGCCGGCCTCCGCCAACCCGCTGGCGCAGACGTCCGCCTCGCGGAACTCGATCCGGTCGGCCAATCCCGCCGCCGCGGTCCGCTGGCGCCCGCGTTCCAGGACCAGCGGCGTGGCGTCCACGCCCGTCATGTGGGCGACGTGGCGGAAGCGGACCAGGAACCGCATGCCGGCCCCCGTGCAGCAGCACAGGTCCACCCCGGATTGGCCGGCCCCGATGCCCGCGCGCTCCGCCAGCGCCATCGAGGACTGAAATCCGCCCAGGTGAATCTGTTCCCCCATGATCAACTCCCAGAGATCGCCTTCGGGGCCGCCGTAGACGGCCTGGACGTTCGACAGAGAAATGCGCGGTGCAGTCTTCATTGTGGCAAGGCCGCACATCATGGGCGCTGTCCAGACGGAGTCAAGGCCCCGGATCCTCGCCCCGGATCCTCGCCTCCGTGACGCTGAAGGTTCGGTCGTCCCCGGTCCACGAGCGGTTTTCGCCCCTGCGAACGGGCGCTCTGTCGGCTCCGGGATGGTCCCACCTCGGCGGCGGGATGACATCCCAACGGTGGGAAGGCCGGGACTCGGCGGCTGTTGTTCGCCAGTGCATCCGGAGGTTGTCGGTCACCAGTCCCCGAGGGCGGGCGGTGCGGAGCGCGACCGGTCCCCGGTCGCAGCGGCTGCGGTGGGCGGCAGTGCGCGGGTGGTTCGAGATCGCGACCGGTGTGTGGTGCTGCTGCCCGCCGGGACGGCGGGCGGTCCGGAGCGGCCAGACGGTGCTGGTCACCCACAGACAACCTGGGGATGCACCGGTTGTCCGCCCCACAACAGGCCGGCGCTCGGGGGGGATGCAGAATGAAGAGTGGCATATGGATCCAGGTTCAGGGTTCACGGTTGGGTTCAAGGCTTGGGTTTCTTCGAGCGAACCGGGAACACTGAACGTTGAACTGCCGCTGGCGTTCCATATTCCTTGGTGCCTGTTGTCTGTCTGGCGTTCGGCTGGCCGCCGCACCGTCGCACCGACGTGCCGTCCTCCCGTCGGACCGTCGCCCGGTCCTGCCGTCCCCCCGCGGCGCGCCGCTTTTTCCGCTTGACGCCTTCGCCGGAAAGCTGTTTCTACGCGGAGAAACATCGTGGACAGGATCGGCGACATCGCGCAGGTGCTGGCGCGCATGCGGGAAGCCCGGAAGGTGGAACATCTGCTCCGGGAACTGTTGACCGAAAGCGAGGCCGAGAAGCTGTCGCTCCGCTGGGACATCGTGCGGTTTCTGTCCGAGGGCAAGAGCCAGCGCGCGATCGCCCACCAGTTGGGAGTCAGCCTGTGCAACATCACGCGCGGCGCCCGCCAACTGAAGCGGCGGGGATCCGCGGTGAGAAGAGTGTTCCAACAACGGTCGTCGCCAGCACGATCCGCAGCCTGAGGGAAAATTCATGCAGACCAAAGTGTTCCTGACCGAAGACGAAATGCCGCGGCAATGGTACAACCTCGCCGCCGATCTCCCGTCCCCCCTGCAGCCCCCGCTGGGGCCGGACGGAAAACCCATCACCCCCGACATGCTCGCGCCGGTTTTCCCGATGAACATCATCGAGCAGGAGGTGAGCACCCAACGCTGGATTGACATCCCCGAGGAGGTGCTGGGCATTCTCTGCAAGTGGCGGCCGTCGCCCCTGCACCGGGCCCTGGCCCTGGAGCAGGCCCTGGGGACACCCGCCCGGATCTACTACAAGAACGAGAGCGTCTCCCCGCCGGGAAGCCACAAGCCCAACACCGCGGTCCCGCAGGCCTGGTACAACAAGCAATTCGGCATCAAGAAGATCACCACCGAGACCGGCGCCGGCCAGTGGGGAAGCGCCCTCGCCTTCGCCTGCTCCCTCCTCGGCCTCGAATGCAAGGTCTTCATGGTCCGCATCAGCTTCGACCAAAAACCCTTCCGCAAACTGATGATGGAAACCTGGGGGGCCACCTGCATCGCCAGCCCCTCCACGCAGACGAACGCCGGCCGCCAGATCCTCGCCAAGCACCCGAACACCCCCGGATCCCTCGGCATCGCCATCAGCGAGGCGATCGAGGCCGCCGTCACCGACCCGACGGGCTCCACCCGTTACTCCCTGGGGAGCGTGTTGAACCACGTCATGCTCCACCAGACCATCATCGGGCTCGAAGCCAAGAAGCAGTTCGAGAAAATCGGCGTCAAGAAGGTGGATGCCGTCATCGGCTGCGCCGGCGGCGGATCCAACTTCGCCGGGCTCGCCTTCCCGTTCGTCAACGACAAGATCAACGGCGCCACGATCGACGTCATCCCGGTCGAGCCGACGTCGTGCCCGACCATGACCCGGGCGCCGTTTGTCTACGACCACGGCGACACGGCGAAGATGACGCCGCTGTTGCCCATGCATTCGTTGGGCCACGATTTCATTCCGCCTCCGATTCATGCCGGCGGCCTGCGGTATCACGGCATGGCCCCGCTCGTGAGCCAGACCATCATTGAGGGATTGGCCACCCCGCGGGCCATCGACCAGATCGAGTGCTACGAAGCGGCGGTGCTCTTCGCCCGCACGGAGGGGATCATTCCCGCGCCCGAGACCAGTCACGCCATCGCCGCCGCCATCCAGGAGGCGAAGAAAGCCAAGGAAGAAGGGAAGGAGAAGGTCATTCTCTTCGGCTTCTCCGGTCACGGGCTCATGGACCTTTCCGGATACGACAACTTCTTCCGGGGCAAGCTCTCCAACTACGCGCTGCCCGAGAGCGAAATGGGGAGCGCCATCCGGGAACTCAACGGGTTGCCCAGGCCGAAGGTGGTCCGCACCGGCAAATGGTGAGCAGGCAACAGCAGCGCCCGGTGAGGAACCGTCCGCTTTCTCGGAAACGGAATCGGAATCCGGAGAGGGGCCTCGGCGTCGCGACGCGGGGCCCCTCGCTCCGCGCGGAGGTCCAGCCATGACCCCGCCCGACTGGCATCAGGAAATCCACTGCCGCCGACTCGGACATTCGGTGCCGCTCTCCTATTGCGCCGAGGAGAGCATCGACCTCCCGTGCCGACTGATCTGCCAGTGCTGGGAAGGCCGCATCCCGGTTCATGAGTGGCTTCTCACCCGGTATTCGGAAGCGCAACTGCAGACACTCCGGCAACCGGGCGCCTCCAAGCTCTCCACCATCGTCGGGAGCATCGGCAAAGCCGGGGAACGGTAGCCTCTGGACTTCCGGCTTTCGACGAAGGCGGCGACAGCATCCCGCGGCGTCCTCGGAGCGGTCGCCCCACCTTTCTCCTGCGAAGTGGCATCCCAGAACGGGCGGGGGGATTCATGCGTCCAACACGCCTCGGGAGTCTGGAGGCTGCGAAGTCCGGAGGTCAGTGCTTCAACGGAGCGGTCGATCGATCACCCACCGTCACCACATTCTCCTTTAGTCCCATGGACGTTGGGGATTAGACTGCGTCTCCAGAAGATCACCCCCGGCTCCATGCACAATTCCTCAGTAGTGTGCGGAGGCGAGTTCTCGCGCCCGCGAGTGGTCTCGATGGGCGCTGGCGGTTCGCGCGGAATGGCCCGCGCTGTCACCAAGGAAGACAAATGGTACCCTGTTACCCGGGTGCTCGCTCGAGAGCACTCCTCCCCATGCTTCTCGTCACCGGCGCGCTAACCGTGGCCCCCCTGATCAAGGCGGCCACCCCAGAACTCGTGGTCGCCGATCCCCTGGGGATCACCGCGTTTGACCTCTATGAGAACGGCCTGATCTGGTGGGACGCCCCCGGGCGTTGCACGGGCGAGATGCCCCACGAAGCTACAGTGCGTGTGATGGCGACGCTGGGAGGCGGCACGGTGAACCTGGCAAGGGACTGCGCCATGCTCGAGGGGGACTACACCCGGGTCGTGCGGGACGAGGCCTACATCTACTTCTTCAGCGGTCTCCAACTCCACCGCAAGGCGCTCAACGCGCTCGAGAGGGATCCCAGCCAGGTGCTCGTCACCACCAACCTCAACCCGACCCTGCCCGCAGCCCAATCCTGCGCCGTCCTGGAGTTGGCTGAAAGCCAACTCTACTGGCCACGCCGTGGCAGCAGCTACACCACCATCTACCGCATGCCCAGCGATGGCAGCAGCGCCCCCGACCAGTTGGTCCGCATCACGAATACCAACGACGTGAGCAAACTCCAGCGGTTCATCCTCACGGACCCCGACGCCGGCTCGGCGGAATCGCTGGCCGTTCTCTTCAGTGACGGCCGGTTGTATCGGGTCCTGCTGACGTCCCCCACCGCCACCCTCTACCTGGCGGGCGGTGTCGCCGACTTCGCCGTCCATCGCCGACGCCTCCTGACAGGCACGACCACCTACCTCTACGCGGCGATCGGCAAGTCCGCGAGCGACATGCAACCCGAGACCCCCGCCGGCGGCTTGCTCCGCATCAACGCCTACACAGGGGATGCCACCACCATCTATACGGCGTCCGGCAACAACCAGGTCCTCAGCGTGGCGGTCGACCCCAGCGAATTCGTCACCCCCATCGGGTCCGATCCCCATTACCTCTACCTTGCCGAAGCGATCATGAGCTGCGGCGAGTTGTTCTGCGACGAGACGGACCGGGTCATCAAACGCCACACCACGCCGGGGAGCACGACCGGTTGGGAGCAAATTGTCACCACGGGAGGCGGCGGCAACCTGCGCCTGGACAAGGACTGGCTCTACTATGTCGCCGGCAACATGATCCGAAGGATCTCTCGCGATGCACCAGCCCAGGAGCTCGACTTCGTGGCCGACGGCCTCGAGGTGACCCAGGCGATCCAGAACCTGGACATCTCCGTCCCCCTCGTCAGCCGGCACCCCACCTTTGCGCGCGGCTACGCCTACGTCCGCACCAACACCGCCGGCGGGTCCTGGCAACCCGACGCCCATCTCTACGGCTACCTCAACGACCAGCTTCTGCCCGGCTCCCCCATCGAACCCGTCAACCGGCCGACGCTGGAATCATTCAAGTCGTTGCCCCAACGGCGCATCCTGAATACCTCTTTCTCCTATCTGTTCGAATTGCCGGACACATGGATGGACTACGGCGATCCCCTGGTGCCAGCAAGGCTGCAGCTAAAGATGGTGGTCAACGAAGACCTCGATGTCGCTGAAACCGGCGTGGAGCCGCTCGCCAATAATGTCGTCTGGCTGCGCAACCCCGCCACCGTGATCGGCAAGGGCCGCCCCGGCCTCACCTTCATCCCGCTCATCACCCCCGGCCCCACGTGCGGTTTCGAGGACGTCCCCGACCTGGCCGAACGCGCCCGGTCCCTCATGCCCGTTGCCGACTGGATGATCAGCGAATTCCCCGCCCCCTTCGGCGATCCCGAAGACCCGTACGCCATCGGCAGCGAGGATCCCGACACCGACGACGCGGAACAGACGCGCGCCCTGGATGACCTCGAGGACTTCTCGTGGTTCCCCTGTGGCGATTGGGGCGACCAGCACTACGTGGGGATGCTCCACGAAAGCACACCGAACTTCGCCGGTGTCACCCGCCGCAACCAGGCCATGGCGATCGTGCACATGGATCCAGACAGCTACAAGAGCATCTCGCACGGAGGCGGGGCCATCCTCGCCCACGAACTCGGCCACGGCTACGGACGCCAACACGTCAACTGCGGCAACTTCCCCGCCGACCAACAGAACTTCGACCTGGTGCTCTACACCTGCTCTCTTGGCGTTCCGGATGACGTCAGCCCCGATGCATACGTCGGTTGGGACTACCTCGAGTCCGGGATCATTGCTCCGGAGAGCGCAGCCGACATCATGTCCTACGCCAGTTCCCTCTGGCCCTCGCACGTCTACTGGAATGCGCTGCTCGAACGCACCGCACGCGCGCCCGTGGGAGCCGGTTCCGGCGATGATCCCCAGCCTGGAGGCGGCACCGGCAACGTGCTGCTCCTCCAGGGCCGACTTGGACGCAGCGAGCCGTCCGGCTTCTTCCGCCCTCTCTACGCCCTCCCCGAAGACCTGCTGCCCGCTGACCGGTTAGCCCAAGCACGCGAACTCGCCGCCTCCCTCGCCAAAGACGCGTCCGCCGCCCTTCTTCGACAACTCGACGCCCGGGGCACGCTCCTGAGCGAAATCCCCATCGCCGTCAGCGAGGCCCACTCCGAAGAAGTGCGCCGGCTCCACTTCGACACCTTTTCCCAATGGGTCGACCTCGCCCCGGACGTTCGGACTCTCCAACTCCTCCGGAACAACCAGGTCTGGATCGAACGCTTCGTCAGCCCGCACCCTCCCATCCTCACCATCTCGACCGTGAACGTGGACCAGGCAGCCCAGTCCGTCTACGTGCGGTGGAAGGCGGAAGATCCGGACGGCGATCCACTGCGCTTCCTCGTTCAATACGGCGCTGGCTCTCGATGGTTCACCATCCGGAAGAACTATCGCGGACTCGAGGACACCATCGACGCTCGCGGTCTTCCAGGCAGCTCCGAGACCCGGGTGCGCATCATCGCCACCGATGGAGTGCAGACCGCCGTGGCCACCAGCGAGCCGTTCGCCATGTCCAATCAGCCGCCCCGTCCCACACTCAGTGGGGTCAAGGAACGGCAGCGGTTGCCCTTCGGCGAAACGCGCGTCTTGCGAGGCCACGCCTTCGATCCCGAAACGGGGACCTCCAGCAATACCCTCGCCCTCTCCCTGACGGGTCCGTCGCCCTCGACCCAAACCGGCCTCGTCGCAGCACTCTCTCTGCCCCTGCAATCCCTCTCCCCAGGTGCCTACACCGCCACCCTCGACGCGACCGACCCCGCCGGCCAGACCGCCCGTGTCACACGTCAGTTCGACATCCTGCCAATCACCATCCCCGATGGCTCCGCCCCCACCCTGGACGGCCTCAGCAACGACAACGGTTACACCAACGCACCACTCGTCCGCGTGGTTTGGGCCGCCCAAGACACCATCCCGGTTCGCCTGCTCCACTCTGGCAGCAACCTGTTTGTCTCCTTCTCCAACCTGAAATACGGAGGCGTCCGTGCCAGCCGCCAGGTTGGTCTCCGCGTGGAAGTGGACGGCAACGGTAGCAGCACGCCCTCCATCAAGGACCGCGGGTTCTTTGTGGACGAAGACGGCATCCCCTCCCAGGAAGTGGGCACCGGCCTCAGCGGCATGGCGGTGACCACGACTCCCAGCGCCGGCTTCAGCGCGATCGTCCACCGGAGCAGCAACACCTGGAACGCCGAGTTCCGTGTCACCCAAAGCCTCCTCAACGGCTGGAACCATGCCGCCCGCATCATGCTGGTCCACGACTCTGCTGAATGGCCGCCCACCGCAACCTCCACTTCCCCCGCTTCCTGGGCACCCGTCTACTTCGGCACCAATCCGCCCAGCCCGGTCAACCGGGCGCCAGTCGCCCACGCCGGCGAGAGCCAGCGCATCCGGCTGCGGGCACCCCGCAACGTCTATCTCAACGGCTCCGGCTCCACCGATGGCGACCGGCAGTCGCTGCTGTTCGCCTGGAAGCAAACCACCGGTCCCGTCGTGCAACTCCTCAATCCTGCGAGCCCTACTCCCTGCTTCCTCGCCCGACCGGTCGGCGCCCCGGCCACGCTGACGTTCCAGTTGGTCGTCAGCGATGGCGCCCTCGAAAGCGCACCGGCCGAAACCGCGGTTACCCTGCTGCCGGCGGCGCTGCGCCCTCCAGACGTCGCGCCCAGAGCCAATGCGCAGTTGCGCGCGGACGGTGTCCTCCAACTCCGCCTGACGGGCGAACCCGGCCAACTCTACCGCCTCGAAATCTCCACGGACCTCGAGCACTGGCAACTCCTGCGTCACGCCTACGCCGACGAACTCGGTCTCCTGGACCTGACCGAAGCCGTGGACTTCGGCCAACACCAAACGCTCTTCTACCGCCTGGTGGGGCCATAATAGCCCGTACGGTGCCCGCCGGAAGCGCGCACGGTGCGAACTGGGCAACGCTCGACGCTCGGCGTGTCGGCCAGAATCTCCTTTAACCCCCGCACCCGAAGGAGTAGGCTGCACGTATACCTCAGAACCTCGGACTATGGGCACTCCCCACCTCGGCTTGCGGCAGTACCTCCTCGCGCTCCTGACCGGATTCGGCTGCTCGTTTGCCGCGCCAACCTTCGCGGCAACCGTCTTCTGGACCAACCCGGGGGGCGGCAGTTGGAATACCGCCACCAACTGGAGTGGCGGCACGGTCCCCACCGCAGCCGACGACGTCCACATCACCATGGACGGCACTTACACCGTCGTCCTGGACGTCAACGCCACGATCGCCAGCCTCACCCTGGGAGGAACCACCGGGGAACAGACACTGGTCAACTTCGCACCCACGCTCACCCTCACCACCGCCAGCACCGTCCAAACCGGAGGCGTGCTGGCGATGAGTGGCGGCACGCTGGACGCCGCAGGCACCCTCACCGTGAATGGATTGCTCCGCTGCAGCGGGGGCGCTGCCTATGGCACGATCACCGTCGCCACCTCGGGCGCGTGCGAGTTGACCGGTTCAGCCGACCGCTACCTCGTTGGCTCGCTGGCAAACAGTGGCCGCGTCACTTGGTCGGGCGCGAACAACCTCTTCCTCGCCGGAGACGCCCGCTTCGAGAACCTGCCCACCGGCACCATCGAGATCCAGAACGATCAGACTGTCGTGCTCGCCAGCGGCAGCCCTCAGATCGTGAACGCTGGCCTCATCCGCAAGACCGCCGGAGCTGGCGCCACCGCTCTGGGCGTGCCCCTCGACAGCTCAGGCACGCTCGAGGTCCAGACCGGTGCCATCCTCTACGCGGCCGGGAGCGTCTTCCGTGACGGCAGCTCTTTCACTGGCGCGGGGCTCAACCTGTTAGCCGCCGCTGGGCCGGTAACCCTCGAGGGCGCGATTCACACGGACAATCTCGAGCTGGGGGGAGGCAACACATTCGTGGCGGGGACGAACACCATCGACGGCACCCTCACCTGGACCAGGGGATGGATCGGTGGTGCGGCGGACGTGACCGTCGCCACCAACGGTGTGCTGAGCGTGGCTGGCGGGGACAACAAAGGCGTGGCCGGAGCGCTGCGCAACCAGGGGCGTCTCATCTGGTCGGGCTCGGGCCAGATCTGGCAAGACGCCGGCGTGATCGACAACCAGGCCGGAGGTGTGTTTGAAGTGCAGACGGACGCCGCCATGCTGGTCAACGGCGCGTTGTCGACCAACCGCAACGCCGGTCTCCTCCGCAAGACCGCCGGTGCTGGTCTCACCACTCTGGCTGTCCCCCTCGACAACTCGGGCACGCTCGACGTCCAAACCGGCGCCATCCTCTACGCGGCGGGTAGTGCCTTCCGTGACGGCAGCTCCTTCACCGGCGCGGGACTCAACCTCTTGGCGGCCGAGGGCGTCGTCACCCTCGAAGGCGCGATCCACACCGACAACCTCCAGCTCGGGGGAGGCAACACGGTCATCACAGGCGTCTCCACCATCGATGGCGTCTTGACCTGGACCATGGGATGGATCGGTGGCGCCGCGGACTTGACCGTTGCCACCAACGGCGTCTTGCGCGTGGCCGGCGTGGACAACAAAGGCCTGGCCGGAACGCTGCGCAACCAGGGGCGGCTCATCTGGTCGGGCACAGGCCAGATCTGGCAGAACGCCGGCGTGATCGACAACCAGGCCGGAGGCGTGTTCGAGCTGCAGACCGACGCCGCGCTGCTGGTGTCCGGCGCGCTGTCGACCAACCGCAACGCCGGGCTCATCACCAAAACCAGCGGCACCGGTACCATCTACCTGGCCGTGCCGCTCGACAACTTGGGAACGCTCGAGGTCCAAACCGGCGCCGCCCTCTATGCAGCCGGGAGCGTCTTCCATGACGGCAGCTCTTTCACTGGGGCGGGACTCAACGTGCTGGCCGCCGAAGGCGTCGTCACCCTGGACGGCGCGATCCACACCGACAACCTCCAACTCGCCGGGGGCAACACGGTCATCGCGGGAACCAGCACCATCGATGGCGTCTTGACCTGGACCATGGGATGGATCGGTGGCGCCGCGGACTTGACCCTCGCCACGAACGGTGTCCTGAACGTTGCTGGGGCAGACAACAAAGGCCTGGCCGGTGTCATCCACAACCAGGGGCGCATCCTCTGGTCGGGCACAGGCCAGATCTGGCAAGACGCCGGCGTGATCGACAATCAGGCCGGAGGCGTGTTTGAGCTGCAGACCGACGCCGCGCTGCTGGTGTCCGGCGCGCTGTCAACCAACCGCAACGCCGGGCTCATCACGAAAACCAGCGGTACCGGTACAACTTACCTAGCCGTGCCCCTGGACAACCCGGGCATGCTCAATGTCCAGACCGGCGTCGTTCTCTACGCGGCCGGGAGCGTCTTCCGCGACGGCAGTTCCTTCACCGGAACCGGGATCAACCTCTTGGCCGCCGAAGGCGTCGTCACCCTGGACGGCGCGATCCACACCGACAATCTCCAACTCGGGGGAGCTAACACAGTCGTGACGGGCACGAACACGATCGACGGCACCCTCACCTGGACCATGGGGTGGATCGGAGGTGCCGCCACCATGACCGTCTCCACGAATAGCACTTTGCTCCTGACCGGCACCGTCGACAAAGGTTTGGCCGGCACACTGGACAACATCGGACACGTGATTTGGTCCGACAGCGGGCGGATCGCCATCAGTGGTGGCACGCTGAACAACCTCCCTGGCGGCCTCTGGGAGAATCTGAGTGACTCTGCGATCTACGACTACAGCGGCGTCGGCGGGGCTGTTCATAACGCCGGGCTCTTCCGCAAAACCGGTGGCAGCGGCGTCACCTCCGTCAGCACCATCCCCTTCGAGAACACAGGAGCTGTCGACGTCCAGACCGGCTTGATCCTCTTTGCCTGCCCCTACACCCAGACCGGTGGACGGCTCAACCTCGGCCTCAACAGCCTTGCCGACTTCGGCCGAGTCCAGTTCACTGGAACGGCCCCCTTGACCGGCACCCTCGCCGCCACCCTCAGCACCTCCTTCCGCCCGCGCGCCGGTGATGCCTTCACGGTCTTGACCTATCCGGACCGTGCCGGAGCCTTCACCGGCTTCGACCTCCCGACGGTCGCCGCCTGGCAAACCAACGACACCCTCTACAGCGCAACTGCGGTCACGCTGACCGTGCTGAATGCGCAACCTGTCTTGACCGCCATCGACGACCACACTCTGGATGAAGAGACAACCCTGAACGTGGCGCCGACCGTCGAACATCCCGACCTCGACCAAACCGTCACGTACGCCCTGACCCAAGCGCCGTCCGGCGCTCACATCGACACCGCGACCGGACTCCTCAGTTGGACCCCCACCGAGGCCCAAGGCCCCGGCACCAACACGGTCACCATCCAGGCCACCGACAACGGGACGCCGCCGCTGAGCAACTCGCAGTCCTTCACCGTCACGGTGAACGAAGTGAACCGCTCGCCGATGTGGACCGCTCCGGCTGCTCTGACAAACAGCGAACTGACCTCAATCCAGCTTCCCAGCGTAGCCACGGACCCCGACTTCCCCACGAACACGCTCAGCTTCTCCCTGCTCTCGGGACCAGCCGGTGCCACGGTGGGTCCCCACTCCGGAATCGTCTCCTGGACGCCCACCGAGAGCCAGGGTCCAGGCGCGCACCTCCTCACCGTGAAGGTCAGTGACAACGGCCAGCCACTGCTGAGCATCACGAACCAGATGACCATCACCGTGTCGGAGGTGAACAGCCCGCCCTCACTCACCGTTCCCGGCGCTCAGACGCTCGATGAACTCGCCACCCTCTCGGTCACCAACTCCGTCCTGGACACCGACCTGCCCACCAACACCCTCACCTTCAGCCTCGTCTCCGCCCCACCCAACGCCCAGATCAACCCCACTTCCGGCGTCGTCACCTGGACCCCAACCGAAGCCCAGGGACCCACCAACGTGACCATCCGCGTCCGCAGCACCGACAACGGCTCCCCGACGCTGAGCGACACCCGCGAGTTCACCGTCGCTGTGCGCGAGGTCAACCTTCCGCCCGCCCTCGAGCCTCTTCCGGAACAGGTTATCCTCGAAGGCGAAGGGCTGACCGTCACCAACGTCGCCACCGATCCCGACCTGCCGGCCAACCTCCTGACCTTCAGCCTCGTCGCCCCGCCGACTGGATTCACCATCGACCCCGCCCTCGGGACTCTCACCTGGTCGCCCGCGCCCGAGCAGATCCCCAGCACCAACCTCGTCACCGTCCGCGTGACCGACAACGGCACTCCGGGCGGCAGCGACGAGCGGACCTTCACGGCGGTCGTTGTCCCGGTGCCGTCTCTCCGGATGGCCGCCGACGGCGACGAGGTGAGGATCTACTGGTCAGCGGTGGCCCCCGGGTTCGTGCTGCAGAGCGCGCCCACCCTCGAACCGCCAATCGACTGGTCGAACACCACCAACGCCGTGGGTTATCTCGGCGAGGATTGTGTGGTCACAAACCGCGTGGCCGACGCTCCGATATTCTTCCAGCTCAAGCGACCGTGGTAGCGCCGACCGCGGGGGCCCCGGAATCCTGATCGTGCCAGGAGTTCCGCTGTCGTGCGGTTGCTGAGGGCGAGCGGCTTCGGTGCATCCCCAGGTTGACGGTGGGCGGCCAGCACCGTCTGGCCGCTCCGGACCGCCCGCCGTCCCGGCGGGCAGCAGCCTCACCGACCGGGCGCGATCTCGAACCATCCGCGCTTGACGCTGACAGCTCGTGCAGGCAAACCACATGGCATGTTCGGCATCAACTGCAGACGGATTGGAGGCGACCCGCATCCGGTCAAGAGATGGCGCGACCGTGGACCTGTCTTGGCCGGAGGTCGCGGCGAGGCAAGCGGGGCACGATTCCGTTGGTTGGCCTTCGGTCTCTGGGCGGCAGCCTTGGCCCTGCCCGCCTCCGCCCTGGGGGCAGCGAGCCCCACCCCCGCCTTCCACGTGCTGGCCAATCCCCGGTACACGATCGTCGATTCCGCCATCGACTCGATCCGGTTCACGCTCACCAAGACGCTGCGGACCAACGAACAGGGGCACCTCGTGTCGATCTCGAGCTTCGTCGGCCCCGACGCCGAGGTGATGGGTTGGCACGACTTCGGGAACCTGGAGGGGCCGGGGTGGGCGGCCAACGCGGTCGGCGGCGCCTGGGAGATCCACGCTCTGGGGCGGTTCCTTGGCCGTGCCGACTGGATGCGGAGCGCGGTCGGGATTCTGGACCACGTGCTGGAGGGCGGGTTCCTGGACGCCTCGAGCGGCTTCATCAGCGGTTACCGGGAGACCACCACGGGCAGGCTCTGCCTGAACTACAAACACCAGTCGGATTGGTTCTGCCCCGGCTCCATGGCCAAGGTCGCCTTTCAACTCCTCCGCTTCGCCGACGATCTCGAAGGCGATCCGCGTCGTGAGCGGATGCGGCAACAGGCGGTCCGCTGCGCCGCCTGGATCGAACGCAATGTCGAGTCGGTGCCAAACGGGTGGTATCCGCGGCGCACCACGCCGGAGGGCAAGGTCTACCGCAAATCACCCGAAGGCGGGAACGACCCGTTTTGGCAGACATCAGGCGACGGTTTGTTCATCGTGCAACTGCAGGCGGCGTTGACCCGGCGCGGACTGGCGGACTACCGCGAGGCGCTGCGGCGGAAGGCGCGGACGTTCGTCGAGGCCGGCGGCTACTTCGCGAGCATCAATCACGACACCTACGATCCCCACGAGAGCGTGGCCTATGCGGTGGCGTTTCGGACGTGGCTGCTGGTCGCGGAGGTGTTGGGCGACGACGCGTTGCGGGCGTTTTCCTTCGACCGGTGTTTGGACGGGCTCGAGCAGTTCTGGATGGAACAGGACCGGAACGGCGTCGCCACCCAGGGGCTGCTCTACATGGAACGGACCTGGGACACCTCCTATCTATGGGAGAACGCCGAGGCGGCACTGGCCTACTTCGAGGGAGCCGTCCAACTGCGGTCGAGCGATCCGGAGCGCAGCCGCGCTTATGAACGCCACGGCCTGACCATCCTGCGCGCCGCCGCCCGACACCATCACGGGCCGCACGGGTTCCTCACCGAAGGCGTCGACTGGAACAACCACGTGAGCCAGCAACATCACGTCGGGCAGGCGCGGTATGGAGCCATCCGCTACACCGAACCGTTCCTCAACAACCAGCACATTGCCGAACCGACGCTTTGCTATCTCCAGCACCTGGCCCGGACGGATCGCGCGGAACATCCGCGCCGCTGGCGCGACAACGAAGGGAACTTGCTCTGGAAACGGTGAAAGGTCTATACACGGCGGCACGGACCTGGGCAGGAAGTGGTCGCCTTGCCGGGCGGCCCATGGAGAACGCCAACATCGAACGACTTGATGGGCATTCGGACCAAGAACCGAGAAGAGGTGGGGCGCGATCTCCGCAGCGCGCCGCACGGTCGTCCCTCCCATCCATCCCGTACCCGCTCTTCCGCGGCGCCCTCGGAGAGGTCGCCCTACCATGTGCCCGAGCGGCACGGGGTAGGGACGCCCGGCTCGGGTGTCCGGGCGATGAGGTATGCCGTGAGAATTCTGACGGACGCGCGCGGCTGTGCGTCCCTACCTGCTGATTGTCCCTAGCCGCACCGTACCCCTCTGCCATGAAGACCAACCATCCCACCAACAAAACCACCCGCCGCCGATTCCTCGGCACCACCACCACCGCCGCCCTGGCCTTTCAAGTCGTGCCCGGCCATGTGCTCGGGCTCCACGGCGCCACCTCCCCGAACGAGAAGGTCCGCGTGGTCGGCATCGGCGTTGGCGGCCAGGGTTCCCATGACTTGAGCGAGATCCACAAGACCGGCCAGGCGGACATCGTCGCCCTCTGCGATGTCGACTGGCGCCAGGCCCGCGGCACGTTCGACCGGTTCCCCGCCGCCAAACGCTACAAGGATTTCCGCCAGATGCTCGAGGAGCAGAGCGGTTGCGACGCGGTCGTGGTCGCCACGCCCGACCATGTGCACGCGGTGGCGTCGCTGGCTGCCCTCCAGCGCGGCAAACACGTTTACTGCGAGAAGCCGCTGACCCACGACGTCGCCGAGGCGCGCCGCGTGGCTACCGTGGCGCGGGCGAAGAAGGTCGCCACCCAGATGGGCAACCAGGGGCAGGCCTCCGAAGACACCCGCCGCCTTTGCGAGCTGGTCTGGTCCGGCGCGATTGGCCGGGTCCGCGAGGCGCATGTGTGGACCGATCGCCCCTCACAAGGGCTGTTCAAGGAGTACTGGCCGCAGGGAGTCGAGCGGCCCAAGGAGACCCCCGAGGTTCCGGCAGACCTGGACTGGAATCTCTGGCTCGGGCCCGCCCCCGAGCGTCCCTATCATCCCATCTACGTTCCGTTTCGTTGGCGCGGCTGGTGGGACTTCGGCACCGGCGCCCTGGGCGACATCGGCTGCCACGCCTTTGATCCCGTGTTCCGCGCGCTCAAGATCGGGTCCCCGGTGGTCTACCCGGAGAAGATGACTTGGGACGATTCCCTCGTGGCGCGCGCGGTGCACCCGGTGAGCGTTCAGGCCTCATCCTCACGCGTGAACCAGGAGACCTTCCCGCTGGCTTCGACGGTGACCTACGAATTCGAGGCGCGCGGCGACGCGCCGTCCCTCAAGGTGGTTTGGTACGATGGCGGGCTGCGACCGCCGCGTCCGGCCGGACTGCCGGACCACGAGACGATGGGTGACAACGGCCGCCTCCTCGTGGGCGAAGACGGTTTCATTCTCGGCACCAAGGTGTTTCCCGAGTCGCGCCGGAGGGAAATCGGCGATGTGCCCAAGATGCTGGCCCGTTCACCGGGGCACTATCGGGAGTTCGTCGACGCCTGCCGGGGCGGCCGACCGGGCGGTTCGAACTTCGACTGGGCCGGGCCGCTGGCGGAGATCGTCCTCCTCGGCAACGTGGCCCTGCGCGTGCAGTTGCGCGAAATCCTCACCACCACCAAGCTCCAGTGGGACCCCGCGAAGTTCGAGTTCACCAACGTCAGCGAAGCCAACGCCTTCCTGCGACGGCAATACCGCACGACCGCAGGCGAGTGGAGCGTGTGAAGAACCGATCATGGATCTGGTCCCCTCACCCCGGCCCTCTCCCGTCCGACGGGAGAGGGTTGGGGTAAGGGGGATTCGGCCACAGCCAGGTTCATGGTCCCAATGAATCCAGATCGGCAATGAAGACATCAACGACTCTCGACCTCCTCTTCGGCCGGCGCAGCATCCGCGCCTACCGCCCCGGTTCGGTGGAAGACGCCCAGTTGAAATTGTTGCTCGAGGCCGCCATGGCGGCGCCGTCGGCCGTCGCGAAGGACCCCTGGCGCTTTGTCGTGGTGCGCGATCCGCAGACCATCGGCCGGTTGGCGGCGGTGCTTTCGAATGGCCAGATGCTGGTCGGCGCCGGCTTGGGGATCGTCGTCTGTGGCGACCTCGAAGCGGCGCACGATCGCCAGCTCAGCTACTTGCTGCAGGATTGCGCCGCCGCCATCGAGAACCTCCTGCTCGCCGCCCACGGCCTCGGCCTTGGGGCATGCTGGCTCGGGATCCACCCGCGCGAGAAACGGATTCAGACCATCCGTGAAATACTGGGATTACCCGCCCAGGTGATCCCGGTCGCCGGCGTGGCTGTGGGCCACGCGGCCGAGCAGAAAGAACCCCGCACCCGCTATCGGGAGGAGTACGTCCACCACGACCGGTGGTAGCCCCCCCGCCGAGAGTCGGACGGGGAGGAACGGCAGCGGCGCGAAGAAACAAAGGACTGGAACCGCCGCTGGTCGTTCGCGCGTTCGGCTGGTGGGGTTGCTGCCCGCCGAGTTCCGGACCGCGGGTCTTCTGACCCGCAGCAGAACGCACGCGCACATGGCTGCGGCTCGAGATGAGCCGCGGTCCCGGACATGGCGGGTCGTCGGTTGCCCAACAGCACTTGCATGCGGAACCGCCCTTGCGCACCGGCGGCAAGAGGCCGGTGTCGGCCTACCGAACGATCGGCTCCAGGGTGATGTTCCGATAGGTGACCCCCGTATGGTCGCCCTGGAGGTAGATCGGCCCGGGGCGGAATTCATCCGACCACAGCGCGCCTCCGGTGCAACCGAGCAGCGGCTGGTTGTCGATGATCTTCTGGTCGTTGAGCACCACCGTGACGTGGCGGTCGACGAGGGTGATCACGTACTTCTGCCATTCGCCGGGGCGCTTGGCGGCATTCACTGTGGGTGTGATCCGGCTGTAAACGCCGCCCATGTTGTGGGAATCCAGGCCGCGGCCGTAGCTGTCGGCCACCTGCACCTCGTAGATGCCGCGCAGGTAGATGCCGCTGTTGCCGTCCTGGTCGACTTTCACCTCGAGTTGGAGGCGGAAGTCCTCGAACTCCCGGTCGGTCCGGAGGTTGCCGTAGCTGATGTGGGGTTTGCCCTCTTCCTGTTTCGGGTTGTTAATGAGCAGGCCGCTTTCCGCCCGCCAGCCATTCTTCTGGTTCGGATCCGTCAACCGCCAGCCGGTGAGATCCTTGCCGTTGAAGAGGGCGATCGACGCGCCGAACCTGACGTTCGCCAGATCCGGCCGGGGCGGGAGGTCGGGAATGCGCTTGCCGCTGAACTGCTCGCTGCGGATCCCCTCGCCGTTTGGGTTGGGAACATGCCGCTGGAGTTCGAGAGAGTCGCCTTCGAGGCGCGCGGTGATGACCTCGGGAAACTGGTGGGTGCGGACGACCTTGCCGGAGGCGTCCTTGCGTTTGACCTCGTTCAGGCGGAGCACGAAGAGTTCGTTCTCGTTGAGGAAAACCGAAGCAACCGGCACCACACTGCCTCCGCCCCAGAGAATGCTGGCATCGTAATACCCCTGCTCGCGCGTCACCCCGAGCCAACCCGCGCCCCCGCCCGGAATCGTCAGGGCCCAACGCCCCACAAATGCGTTCTCCGCCGCCGCCAAAGGCGGAGTCGGAACCAGGGTGAGAATCGAAGTTGCGACAACCAGGACCATACCAGTGCAGCGAGTCTTCATATGGATTCGATTTGGTGCCGCCCTTATCCGGCGGAACCGGAGTGGCGGCAAGGAGAAAGAGATGGTATCGGGCCGGATTCTCCCCGCGGGTGATTCGGGCAAGCACCACACGCTCGAGCGCGGGGGCGGTGAGCAGCGCCGCAGGCGCGTCCCGCGCGTAGAAGGGGACGGCAGCCGAACATCCAACGTCCAACATCGAACTTCGAACGTTGAACCACTGCCTCGGTTCGGTGTTCGACGTTGCATGTTCAGTGTTCGAAGTTCGCACCGGCAGTTTTTTGGGCTGTCCCCGAGTGGCATCTGCTGTCAGCATGACACCCACGAGAAGCGCCGGTCTTGGAAGACCCGCTTGGCGACTGCAGCGCGCCAAAGACCAGAGTCCGTGCGTCGGCCAACCTGATGTCCAATCGTATGCCCCGCAATTCGCGTCGATCCTTCCTTCGCCGATCCGCCGCCGCCACCCTGGCCGCGCCGCTCGTCACCAGTCTGGAAGAGTATGCGCTGGTGGCTCAAGAGACGCACCCTCCCGCCGTCGCGGACGCCTCCGCTCCCAAGGCTTCGATGCCCCTGGGCAAGATCGGCAACGTCCAGATCAGCCGGCTCGTCTGTGGCGGTAATCTCATCAGCGGCTACGCCCACAGCCGCGATCTCATCTACGTTTCCCCCTTGCTCCAACACTACTTCACCGACGAGAAGATCATCGAGACCTGGGCCCGCTGCGAACAGTACGGCGTCAACACGATGATCCTCTCCAATGACGACCGCGCGAAGGCGCTCTACGACCGCTATCGCGCCGATGGCGGCAAGATCCAGTATCTTGCCCAGATCAACCCCGAAAAGACGGACCTGCGCACCGTCGTCAAGAAGGCCAGGGACCGCGGCGCCGTCGGCGCCTTCCTCCTCGGGAACCTCAGCGATGCCTGGACCCGTGAGGGCGACACCCGGCTCATCGTCGAGTTGATCTCGATCATCCGGGACCACGGCCTCATCGCCGGCGTGGCCGGACACGAACTGCGCACCATCCAAGCGGTCGAGGACGCAAAAGGCGCCCCGGATTTCTACATGAAAACCCTCCATAGCACCGGCTACTGGTCCAAACGCCGCCCCGACCAGATGAAGGAGGTCATCGACAACTACAACATCGACAACTACTGGTGCGCAGATCCCGAGGCGACCATCGCCTACATGGGCGGGATCGCCCGCCCGTGGATCGCTTACAAGGTCCTGGCCGCCGGCGCCATCCACCCCAGGGCCGGCCTGCGCCACGCCTTCGAGAACGGCGCCGACTTCGCCGCCGTCGGCATGTTCGATTTCCAGATTGCCGAAGACGTCGCCCTCACCGCCGAGGTGGTTCGCGCCACCCAGAACCGCGAACGCCTCTGGTGCGCCTGAGCTCGGAGTCTCACCGGAAAACCGGGCACGGGCATAGAGGCAAAGGGAGGAACACCAAGACGCGAATTCCGCGAGTTAGCGCCAATTGGCGCAATTCGCGTCTGCCCTCTGTTGTCCCGGTTACCCTGAATGCCGGTAGGGCGCGACTCCGAGAAGGACTCGCGAGCAGGTCTCCGCATCGCGCCGGAAACCAATGGTTCGGAAACGGCTTCTTGCGGCGCCCTCGGAGAGGTCGCCCTACCCGTCCGAGGCAGGGCGCGGCCTCCGGGCGCGCCGCCGAGAGCAATCGCACAACACTGCCACCGGTCACTGTGCACGAACTGACGTCCGCGGCTACGGGCGGGATGATCTGTGCCTCCGCAACGTCGGACGTCGAACACCGAACATCGGACGTTGCACCGCTGCCACCGTTCGATGTTCGAAGTTCGATGCTGGGCGTTGGATGTTTGGCTGCTGTCCTCTCTCAAGGGCGGGACGCGTCCGAGCAGGCGTCAGAAACGGTGATTCACTGGCCCGCCCCGTCCGTGCGCGCGCTGAGGCGGATGACGGGTGCGCCTTCGGGGAAATGGGCGGGGTAGAACTCGTTCATTGGCCCGGCATACTGCGCCACGCGCACCGCCCCCCAGCTCGCCTGATCGCCCGTCGCGTAATATAGGTAGGTCTTCCCCTCCCACTCGAAGAGGTCGACGTCCGAGTTGTTGATGCCTTCGCCCGGCCCCGCCTCGAGGATCGGGTTGTAGGGGCTCAACTCCCACGTCTCCAGGTCCCGGGAACGCGCCAGGTAGGAGATCCAGCCCGGATGCCCCGGAGTCGCCGCGTGCAGGTAGATCACGTAGTAGTAGGGCGCCACGTAACGGAGCACCGGACAGGCGCTGTATTCGCGGTTGGCACCCGTGAAGACCAGGCCCTCGAGCTTGCGCCAGCGGGAGAGGTCGGCCGACCGGGCGAACTTGAAGCAGAACTGGACCGGTTTGTCCGATTCGTAGGCCATCACGTAGCCCTCCCGGTCCCGGCACACGGACGCGTTGAACAAGTGCTCCCCCCCACTCTGCGGGATGGCGAGTTCCCGGCTCCAGTTGGTGAGGTCGGTCGACCAGAAGCGATACAGGCTCTGGAACCAGTCGCGGTTGGTGCCTTCGCTGGCGAACACGTTCAACTCCGAACCGTTGACGAACGCGTTGGCGAAGGAATGCCCCTCCCCGAACCGCGCCACCTCCTGCCCGGTCGCCAGGTCCCGAATGTAGAGATACATGCTTCGCGTGTAGTCGTCGGTCTTGTTCTTGGTATCGTCGCGGTGGTTCAGCACCAGCACCGGCCGCGATTTCCAGATCACCGGCGTGTTCTCCATCGCCTGTCCCAAGGCCAGCGGCAGTTTCGTCAACTGCGGCCGACTGGGCGCCGCTTTGCCGGGGGCCGCGAACCGCGCCGGGGTCAGTTCCTGAAACACGTCCGCCGGCCAGAACCGCAGACGTTCGAACCCGGCCGGAACGTTCTGTCGGTACTGCACGTAGGCGCGGTTGGTCCCGGTCGTTGTGTAGGTGAACAGGTCGTCGCGCGCGCCGAGGGCCTTGAAGCCCATGAGGGTGCAATCCTCGAAATCGACTTGCAGATACTTGCCCGCGAGATCGCTGTAGACCACGCCCGTGGCCGGGGTCCCGTGCGGTTGCGAGAAGTTTAACACGATCAGCCGGCAACCCTGGAACCGCACCCGGGTGTAGCCCACGAAACCCGGATACCCCACCTGCAGCGCGTTGTCCGCGCCGAGAATCGTGCAGTCCTCGAACACGGCGTCGGGCGTGGCCGGCATCTCGGGGTTGTGCGCCCGCACGTAGACGCCGCCGGCGTCCCCCCAGACGTCCATGCACACGAAGTAGCAGCGTCGGAAGAGCACCGGTTCCTCCGGTCGATTCACGTGCGCAATGACACACGCGCCGGCAAAACGCCCCACCCCGACGCAATCCTCGACGATCGCCGAGAACGGAGACCCCGCCTCGCAGGTCAGGTCCCAGCCGATGCCCCCTTCGGAACCGGTGCCGTAGAGCCGACGGAAGATCCACCGATCCCAACCGACGGCCGAGTAGGAGGGATCGCAGCGCCAGGGTCCCCACCAATCCACGCTCTTGAGCCCGGTCTCGGCATCCGGATCGCCTTCGGGAAGGATCTGAAACGTCGGGTTGCCCGTCGGCGCGTTGGGGTTCGTGCGGACCACGACCCGCGGCGCGCCGGAGTCGATCACCACCCAGCCGTTCGTTCCCGAGCCGAGGCTGCCGTCCCAGTCTCCCTCGAGGACGTTGTAGGCGCCAGGCGCGCCTTTGTGGGCGGGGAACAAGTTCGCCTCGTCGTAGGCGCCCGGTCGAATGACGATTCGGTGGCCGCCCTGCGCGTCGGGCACCGCGTTCAGCGCCGCCTGAATCGTGTGAAACGCCGTCGCCCAGGACGATCCATCGGAGTTGTCACCGAGCTTGGATACATGCAGCACTGCTGGGGCGCGGTTGGTCGCGCGTGACGGCTCGGCCGAGCCTGCGCTCGGAACGGGTTCAGCCTCGAGGAACGGTCGCGTCGTGAGTGCCGCCAGCGCCAGGAAGAGCGCTCGAACGGCAACGGGCAGTAGCTGTGTGCGTAGTCTCATGAATTCGCTCTCTCGGTGAACGTGCATGGTCTCCTTCACTTCGGCGGCGGACTCGGGGCGGCCGCCTCGGCGGGATCCACGACCTCCGGCCAACCGTCCGCCGTCCAGCGCAGTCGGCGCAGGGCGAACGTTGGTCGTCCGTGCGCGGCGCCGTCATAGTAGTGGTAGCTCATCCAGTCCTCGGCGCCGACCTGGAGGATGCCGGCGTGGCCGGGGCCGATGAACCGGTTGGTGGTGCCGAGGACCGGCGTGGCCGCCTCGTGCAGGAGCGGGATGCCGTCGCGATCGACATAAGGACCTGTCACCGCGCCGCTGCGGCCCACCCGAATCTCGTAGGTGCTGTTCGTGCCCCGACAGCACAGGCCCCAGTTGACGAACAAGTAGTACTGATCGCCACGCCGGTGGAGACAGGGCGCCTCGATCGCCTCGCGAAAGGCCAGACCCTCCACGGGCGCATCCGGGAACTTCCGCTTGCCAGTCGCCGGATCCAGTTCCACCAGCTTGATGCCGCTCCAGAAAGACCCGAACGCCATCCACAGTCGCCCGTCCCGATCCAGCAACACGCTCGGGTCGATCGCGTTGAAGTTGTCCGCCGGCGTCGAGCTCACCGCGATCCCCTCGTCCTTCCAGCCAAAGGCCGGGTCCGAGGGATCGAGCGTGGCGTTCGTGGCCAGTCCGATGGCCGAGCGGTTTTTGCCCCAGCTCGAAACCGAGTAATACACCAGGTACCGGTCGTTCACGCGGATGACATCCGGCGCCCAGAAATGCCCCGTGTGATTCGTCACCACCTCCCGCGTCCAGGCCGGGAACTCCCGGAACACCGGCGGCCCGGGCGCCCAGTTCACGCGATCCCGGGAACGATAGGAGCGCACCCCGACGCCCGTGTAGAAGAACCAATACTCGTCGCCGCACCGAACGATCGTCGAGGGATCATGCACCCGGCGCAGAGTGGTCGTTTCCTCGCGCGACATTCGCGGCGGCGCCCCCGTTGCGTCCGCAGGCGCGGCCGGGGAACGACCGACAACGCCACCCATTGCCAAGGCGGTCCACAGAGCGGCTCGCGGCAACCAGCACTCGTTGGGCATGCGCCGAACCTACCAGCCACGGCGCCACGTGTGCAACCTGAACGCGGAAGGTGCGATCAGTGACGCTGGCGCGATGGTGGATGCGCCCCCGACGACGCTGGCCGTCTTGGCCGCCGGTTCGGGTTGTGCCGTGCTGGTGGGCCGGCATTGACAACGCTCGCCGAACGCCGGAGAAAGGCGGCCGCTATGGGTCAACTTGAAAACCAAATCGCTCTGGTCACCGGGGCCGGCCGCGGCACTGGCCGCGCCATCGCCCTGCGCTTCGCCGCCGAAGGCGCCGCTGTCATCTGCCTCTCGAGGACGGCGGAGAACTCCGAGAAAGTCGCGGCGGAGGTGCGGGCCGCCGGCCGGCGGGCTTGGGCCCACGCCGTGGATGTTGCCGACGCGGCCGCGGTCACGGCCACGATCGGGAAGGCCCTGGCGGAGGCGGGTCGGGTGGACATCCTGGTGAACAACGCCGGGGTGACGCGCGACACGTTGTTGATGCGGATGAGCGATGCCGATTGGGACACGGTGCTGGACACGAATTTGAAGGGGGCGTTTTTGGTGACCAAGGCGCTGGCGCTGGCGTTCGTGAAGCAGCGTTCGGGGCGCATCATCAACGTGTCGTCGATCATTGGGTTGATCGGCAATGCGGGCCAGTGCAACTACGCCGCCAGCAAGGCCGGGCTGAGCTGGGTTCACGGGGGATCACCGTCAACGCCATCGCCCCGGGCTTCATCGAAACCGACATGACGGCGGTGCTCAGTGAGGAACTGCGCAAGGGGATGCTGCAGAAGATCCCGCTGAACCGCCTCGGCCAACCGGAGGACATCGCGCTGGCCGCCCTATACCTCGCGGGGCCGGCCGGCCGTTACGTGACCGGCCAGGTGCTGGTGGTCGACGGCGGCCTGGCCATGTAATCCGTTTGGCGGTCTCAGCCGCCGCTGAGGATTCGGATTTCCCGCTGCGGCAAGGGCATCGTGATGCCCTCGGCACGGAAGGCCTCGATGATGGCCTTGTTCACTTGGGCGCCCGCGACCACGAAATCCGGGACATTCACCCACGGTCTGACCGCGAGACGGATCGCGGAGTCCCCGACGAGCTGCACGCCGAAAAGCGGCGCCGGGTCCTGCAGCACCATCGAGTTGGCGGCGAGTGTGCGGTGGACGATGGCCAAGGCGCGGTTGAGGTCGGTCTCGTAGGCCACGCCCACCTGGACATCGAGCTGCCGGATCTGGCCGTAGTTGTGCAGGATCTCGCCGATGATCTTGCGGTTGGGGACCACGACGCGCGAGAGGTCGAAGTGGGCGAGGGTGGTGGTGAAGATGTCGATGACCGCGACCCGGCCTTCGACGCCGACCATGGAGACATAATCCCCGACGCGGAACGGGCGGGTGAAGATGATGGTGAGGCCGGCGACGATGTTGCCGAGGACACCCTGCATGGCGAGGGCGATGCCGGCGCCGGCGACGCCGAGACCGGCGATGAGCGGCAGCAGTTCCACTCCAAGATTCTGCAACGCCATGATGGCAAACAGCGCCAGAATCAGGATGCGCGTGATGCGCATCAAGAGGAGGCGGACCGGCGGTTCGAGTTCGAACCGGCTCAAGGTGCGATCGAGGATGCCGGCCACCCACCGGCCGGTGAAGAAGCCCGCCACCAGAATGGCGGTGGCGACAAGGACCTTGGGCCCGAACTGGATGCTCAAGTCGATCGCCGTGCGGCGGATCTGGTCGAGGGTCTCGAGTTGATTGGTCATGGGCGGTCCCCGTTCCGCCTGATCCCTATTGCGGGGCTCCGGCGGTGTTCCCCGCGTGCCTTTCGACGGCGGCGGTGATGGTGCTGACGTTCTGGAGGATCTCCCGCGCGGCCGCCGGATCGGCGATCTTCAGGCCGAAGTGCTTGTCCAGCATGACGACCAACTGCAGGGCGTCCACGGAGTCGAGGCCAAGGCTGCCCGGGCCGAACAGTGCCTGGTCGTCGCCGATTTCCGCGGGGCGGAGCTGAAGCATGAGTTGCTCGACCAGCATGCCTTTGATGCGTTCCTTGAGGGGCGCCTGTGGTTCCATGGTTGCTCGCCGCCGCGGCGCCCCCCAGCCTGTCGGCTGGCCGAACGCCGCACAAGCAAGAAATGGGGGATGACCGGCGGCGCGGCGCGCCAGCGCCGCTTGACACTGTTCCCCATCCGCCTCCTCGGCGTTTTGGGGCGCGTCCCGCGACCGCGGAACGCCCCGCAGAGCTAATCTGGCGCGCGGTCGCGATCTGGCCGCAGTTCAACCGGCGTTCTCCCGCACGGGGTGTCGGAGGGGAAACTCGATGTCCCAAGCCGTGCCCGGTGCAGGCGCGTGTTTCCAGGAACCGCCGAGTTGGCTGACGAGACTGTCCACGAGCCGGAGGCCGAGAGTGGTGAGTTGGGTGGGGGCGAAGTCTGCGGGGAGGCCGACGCCGTCGTCCTCGATACGCAGTCGGAGGCGGTTCGTGTCGGAGGGTTCCAGGTTCAGGCTGATGGTGCCGGGGCGTCGGTTGGGGAAGGCGTGCTTGAAGGAATTGGACACCAGCTCGTTGATGATGAGGCCGAGGGTCACGGCTTGATCGAGGTCCAGGTGGACGTCGTCGAGGCGGTGACGGATGTGCACATGCCGGCCGTCGCCCGCGTGAGACCGGGCGATATGCTCGCATAGGGTCCGGACGTACGATGGGAAGTTGACGCGGGAGATGGTCTCCGAACGATAGAGAGTTTCGTGGAGGAGCGCCATGGAGTGCACTCGGTTTTGGGCGTCACGGAGAAAGGCCTGGGCTGCGGGGTGGTCGATCTGGCGCATTTCGAGGTTCAGGAGGCTGCTGACCACTTGGAGGTTGTTCTTGACGCGGTGGTGGATCTCTTTGAGGAGGATTTCTTTGTCTTCGAGGGAGGCGCGGAGGTTGGCTTCGGCCTGCTTTCGTTCGGTGATGTCCCTGACGATGGCCCACATACCGACAGGCTGACCGGAGGCATCTCGCAGGAGGTGGGTGCGCAGTTCGACCGGGAACACCCGCCCATCCCTGCGACGATACTCCTTCTCATAGAGGTCCGAGTAGCCACGAACCAGCACCTGCTCGGCGACGATCCTGGCCTCGCTTGCGTGCCAGCGTTCCGGGGTGAGGTCCTGGTAGGTGAGGGTGCGCAGTTCCGACTCCGAGTATCCCAATATGGCCTCGAAGGCCGGGTTCCATAGCTGCAGCCGACCCTGCATGTCCACCCCGACGAATCCGTCGATGAGGCATTCGTACAGGTGCCGGTATTTGGCTTCGCTGGTTCGCACGTCTGCCAGGAGTTGGGCGCGTTCCTCCCCGGCCACGAGGATGCTGCCGATCAGCAAGGTGGCGACCGGGTAGGTCAGGATTACCGGCAAGCTGATGCGCCGCAGCACCGGGAGGATCTGGTCCGGAGGCAGTGCCACGGTCATCGCCAGCATGGCCAGGTGGACCACAAAACCGAAACCGAGCAAACCGCCCGCACCGGCGTGGAAGCGGCCTTCCCGCCGCAGCCGATAGGCATGAATGCCCAAGCCGGCGGAACACAGCGTCACCAGGACCCCCATCCACATCCCCGTCCCGCCGAGCGCGGCGCGGCAGATGATGGCCATCGCCGCCGCCACAAATGTCGGGCCGCCGCCATAAAACAGTCCGCAGACGCTGATCACGACGGAGCGCCCGTCGAAGATCAGGCCCGGGCTGTAGACAAAGGGCTTCAGGATCCCAATGACCGCCACCGTACCGAACAAGAGGCCCAGAAGCAGATTGGCCCGCCGGCTGCCCCGCGGCCAGCGGTGTTCAATGAAGCCAGACACGGAGCAGAGTGCGACCAGCAGAGCCAGGTTGGAGATGAGTTCAAGCAGAATCATAGAACCGGGCGCCGATGGCTTGCTGGTTGCAGCCGACGGCGCTGACGATGGCGGAGGTGCAGGCTTGGCGGGCGAGGGCCTGGACGGCGGCAACGCATTGCCAGCCCGTGGCGGCGGCAAGACCCTCGCCCAGCACGCGCTTGGGTGACTGACGGGCGAACGGCCAGTCGTGCCAGAGGGTTTCCTCGACCCGATCGAAGCGGGGAGCGTCCTGGAGGCCATCAACGAGCAGCGTTTCGGCTTGGCTGGGGGGCAGTTCCGCGCGCATGGCGCGGGCGGCTTCGAGGCGGGAACGGTCCCCGGCATAGAGCTGCGGGGAAGTGACCGCCGCGAGGCAGGGGAGCGGGTGGTCCCTGCCGGGGAGACGACGCAGATAAAGAGCCGCGGCGCCTTCGCTGGGCACCACCTGGCGGGAAAAGAGATGCAGAGCCTCGGCCATCGTCCAATCTGTTTCCTCAGCGGCAATGACCAGGCAGCCGTCCGCGTCTCCGTCGTCCAGCCAGTCGGCGGCGGTGGCCAGGCCCTGGAGGAAGACTCCCTGGTCGCCCAGGAGGGTATAATTGACACCGGCGCGCGCGAGGTAAGCCGCCAGGTGGCTGGCGGGCGAGTTGAAGACGGTCTCGGGGAAAACGAGCGGGCTGGCGGTGGCGGGGTCCGCCAGCGTCTCGGCGAAGAACCGGTTCGTGTAACGCATGCTGCCGCAGACCGTGCAGAAGACGACGCCCAGGCGATCGGGTGGCGGCGGCGGCAGGGGGCTGCTGCCCAGCGCTTCGAGGGCGGCGAAGACAGTGTAGTGCGCGATGGGGCTGGCGCGACGAAGGCGGGGGTGCGCCAGGAACGCCGGCCGCGGGGCGGCCGGGGGGACAGTGCGGGCGCGGAGGCGGGGGCGGCTGCCGGGGCGTTCGACGGGATTGGCGGCAAGGGGTTGGCCGCGGGCGAGGGCGTCGGCAAGGGCGGTGAGACCCCATCCGGCCGGGGTTACCGCACCGGCGCCGTGAATGCAGATTGCGCTCAAGGCCACCTCCGCAGGATGAGCGTGGCGTTGGCGCCGCCGAAGCCAAAGGAATTGGAGAGCGCCACCTCCACTCGCGCCTCGGTCGGCTGCCGGAGGATCGGGAACTGGCAGAGGGGATCGGGCGACACGGTGGTCAAGGTGGGGGGCAGCCATTGTCCGCGCAGCGCCATGAGACAGACGGCGGCCTCGACGGCCCCGGCGGCACCGAGCAAGTGGCCGACGCTGGACTTGGTGGAGCTGACGTTCAAAGCGGGCGCGCGGGAGCCGGCCCAGCGGTTGATGGCTGCAGCTTCGGAGCTGTCGTTCAGGACCGTTCCCGTGCCGTGGGCGTTGACGTAATCGATTGCTTCTGGGCTGACGCCTGCGGCCCGGCACGCGGCGGTCATGGTGGTCAGGGCGGCATCGCCGTCCGGGTGGGGCTGCGTGAGGTGGTGGATGTCCGTTGCCGCCGCGTAACCGGCGATTTCGCCGAGGATGGCGGCGTTGCGGCGCGAGGCGTGCTCGAGGGTCTCGAGGGCGAAGACGGCCGCACCTTCGCCGATGGAGAGGCCGTCCCGGTTGGCGTCGAAGGGGCGGCAGGGGGTGGGCGATAGGGCTTGGAGGGAATCGAAGCCGGCGAAGACCAACTGGCAGAGGCCTTCGTAACCGCCAGCGAGGGCTTGGTGGGCGCGTCCGGAGCGGAGGAGGCTCCAGGCGTGGCCGAGGGCGTTCGCGCCGGAAGCACAGGCGTTGGAAATGAGGATGGTTGGCCCGGAGAACCCGACGGCGTCCGCGGTGTCGAGCACCTGGCGTTGGGCCTGGTAGCCGAGGACGCGGGCGGCCTGGTTCCGTGGGCGGCCGGGGGTGGAGAGGCTCTGGCGGTAGTAGGATTCGCCTTTGGACATGCCGGCGCTGGTGGTGCCGAGAACGAAGGGGAGACGATCGGAGGTTTCCCACCCGGATTGGCGCCAGGCCTCAAGGGTGGCGCACAGGAGCAGCCTGGCGGCGCGGTCCATGCGCTGCAGTCGCCGCGGAGCGAGGCGGGTGTGGGGGAGGGGGTCGGGGAGTGCGGCTTGGGCAGCGATTCGCGCGCGCTGCCGGGACACATCGAAGAGGGTCACTGGGGCGAAGGCCGGCCGTCCCAGGCGGAAGCCGGCGGCATTGGCCTCCCAGCCTGCGCCCAGGCCGGTGAGCACTCCGACGCCGGTGATGACCACGCGGTTGGCTTCGGCACTGGCTTTGAGGGACGGATACAGCACTGGGGCTTCGCGTCGATGTCGGCTCCGAGCTTACGGAAGGTGGATTGCCCGAGTCAAACCAGTCCCTTCAGGAGGGGCGGCACGTCGGCACGTCGGCACGGCGGCACGTCGGCACGTCGGCACGTCGGCGCGGCGGATGACGGGTCAGCGGGCGGGTGATCGATCTGCCCGTAGGCCGGCTGCCCGCTTTTTGGGTTTGCCGAGACCCGGGCGGCTGAAGCAGAGTGTCTTCCCAATGTTGCGTCGCCAGAGACAGGTGCTTTCCCAAGCGCAGAGGTTTGTCGACGCCACCATTTTTGCGTTCAGCTTCTGGTGGGCGCACTGGCTGCGAGCTCACGGGCTGTTCGATTTCCTGTTGCGTCCGGACATTCAGGAGTTTGGCGACTACGCGTGGCTGTTGCTGGTGATCCTCCCGATAGCGCCCCTGTTTCTGCAATTGCAGGGCTTTTACAACCGGCCGTTGATCCCATCGCGGAGGCAGACGCTGTGGCAGCTTTGGTGGGGGATGGTCTGGGTGACCATGGCGGTGGTGACGGTGGTGTTTCTCACCCGGGCGCAGCCGGCTCGTGGCGTGATTTTGCTGTTTGGCCCCATCGCGTATCTGTTGATCCTGGCCAAGGAGGAGCTGCTCCGGTCCTGGATTCGGAGCAGCATCGGGCAGTCGCAGTTGCGGCGCCGGCTGATTCTGGTGGGAACGGAGGCGGACCGGGCCCAGCTCCGCTCGCAGTTGCACGAGCATTCGGCGGAGAGCACGGAGGTGGTGGCGGAGGTGGATCTCAACGAGGTTCCGGTCGAGCGGTTGGTCCACCTCATGCATGAGCACGCCATCAACAGCGTCCTGCTGAGCGCCAAGCACACGTTCTTCGGCAACGTGGAAAAGGTCATTGCCGCCTGCGAGCTGGAAGGTGTCGAGGTCTGGCTCACGGCGGATTTCTTCAAGACCCAGATTTCGCAGACGACGATCGACGATTTTCACGGCATGCCGATGCTGGTGTTTCGGTCGGCGCCCGGGGCTTCGTGGCAGGTTCTGGCCAAGCAGACGATGGATCTGACGGGGGCGCTGCTGTTGCTGGTGGTGTCATCGCCGGTGCTGGTTCTGGCCGCGGTGCTGATCAAGTTGAGTTCTCCCGGCCCGGTTTTCTTCCGGCAGCAGCGGGCGGGATTGAACGGCCGGCCGTTCACCATGTTGAAATTCCGCTCCATGGTGAGCGATGCCGAGCAGCGGAAACACGAACTCGAGCTGCTCAACGAGATGAGCGGCCCGGTCTTCAAAGTGAGTCACGATCCCAGGATCACCCGGGTGGGACGCCTGCTGCGGAAATACAGCATCGACGAGTTCCCGCAGTTGCTGAATGTGGTGCGGGGCGACATGAGCCTGGTGGGACCCCGGCCGCTGCCCCTGGACGAGGTGGCGCGTTTCGACGACCTGGCGCACCGGCGACGGCTGAGCGTCAAGCCGGGCATCACCTGTCTCTGGCAAATCAGCGGTCGGAACAACATCACCGACTTCCAGGAGTGGGTGCGGTTGGACCTGCAGTATATCGACAACTGGTCACTCTGGCTGGACCTGCGGATCCTGCTGCAGACGGTCCCCGTGGTGATGCTCGGCACCGGAGCGAAATAAGAGGAAGTGTGCGCTTGTGGGTCGTCCTCTGAAACCAACCTCCCGGTCGACGCGGCGGCGGCCGCGTCCGGCGCATCAGCGCGCTCCCCAGTCGGTCGTGACGGGCGGCGCGGGTTTCCTGGGCTCTCACCTGGTGGACCTCCTGCTCGAGCGCGGGCACGAAGTCATCGCGATCGACAACCTGGTGACCGGCACCGTGGACAACATCGCCCACTTGGCCGGCAACCCCCGATTCCGGTTCATTCAGCAGGATGTCACGGAGTTCCTCTTCCTCCAGGGCCCGGTGGATTTCGTCTGGCATTTCGCCTCCCCGGCCAGTCCGATCGACTATCTCGAACTCCCCATCCAGACACTCAAGGTGGGATCCCTGGGCACCCACAAGGCTCTCGGCCTGGCCAAGCACAAGGGCGCCCGCTTCCTCCTGGCTTCGACCTCCGAAGTGTATGGGGACCCGCTGGTCCATCCGCAGACGGAGGACTACTGGGGAAACGTCAATCCGATCGGCCCCCGGGGGTGCTACGACGAAGCCAAGCGCTTTGCCGAAGCGCTCACCATGGCGTATCATAAGGAGCACAACGTCGAGACCCGGATTGTGCGCATCTTCAACACATACGGTCCGCGGATGCGGATGAGGGACGGCCGGGTGGTGCCGTCGTTTGTCGGCCAGGCACTGGCCAACCGCCCGATCACCGTCTTCGGGACAGGCGCGCAAACCCGCAGTTTCTGTTACTGCCAGGACCTGGTGGAGGGGATCTACCGGCTGATGATGTCGGCGATCCACCTTCCGACCAACCTGGGGAACCCCCAGGAGTTGACGGTGCTGGAGTTTGCGCGGGAGATCATCCGGGTGACGGGCTCGCGCAGTCGGATCGTGTTCCGACCTCTTCCGCAGGATGATCCGCGGCAGAGGCGGCCGGACATTGCGCGGGCGCGCCGTTGGCTGGGTTGGGTGCCAAAAGTGGGATTGGCCGAGGGGCTTCCGCCCACCATCGACTGGTTTCGGAAAAGGTTGTCGGGGGAGGCATATTGAGGAAACAAACATCATGCAGAGTCGCGGCGGTCGCGTTTCGCTTTTCTATTTGACCGTGCTGGCGAATTCCAGTAACCACGGGTCGACTCTCTCCTCGCCGGAGATCAACAGGCCTGACGGAAAAGCGGGATGCTGTTCACCGCGGCGCATCGGAGTCACTAGATGCTGAACACGAAGTCATTCCTTTGCCTGGATTTCGGCGCCGGCAGCCTGAAAATCGCGGAGTTCGAGCCGACTGAGTCCGGAGTCATCCGCCTCAAGGAGTTCGGGATCAAGCCCCTGGGTTTTGAGGGTTCGCAGGATGTGGCTCGAGAGCGGGTCATCAACCGGGTCATCCAGGAACTCCTGGCCGAGCGCCCCTTCAGCTCGAAGAGCGTCAACGCCTGCGCCCCGGGGTTCCACGTCTTCTCGAAATTCGTCAAGCTGCCCCCGGTGGATTCCTCCAAGGTCACCCAGATCATCCAATACGAGGCGCAGCAGAACGTGCCGTTCCCGCTCGAGGAAGTCGTTTGGGATTACCAGATCCTGGGGACGTCGCCGTCCGGAGAGCTGGAAGTCCTGCTG
Organism: uncultured Verrucomicrobiota bacterium; assembly: GCA_964432995.1. Lineage (GTDB taxonomy): Bacteria > Verrucomicrobiota > Verrucomicrobiia > Limisphaerales > JAHDYP01 > CAYSPU01. The sequence continues at coordinate 21,091 of CAYSPU010000001.1, read as the reverse complement.
GTCGCGATCAAGACGGACGTCGTGGAAGGCCTGTTCCGCACGGCGGAAGCCTCCGGTTTCCGCGTGCAGTTGGTGGACGTCTCGCCCGCGGCGCTGTGCAACGCGTTTCGGTTCAATTACAGCGATCTGGAAGGTTGTTCCATGTTGCTGGACATCGGCGCGAAGACCAGCAACCTCCTCTTCTTCGACAAGGGTAAGGTCTACGCCCGCAGCATCAACATCGGGGCCAACTCCATCACCCAGGACTTCGCCAGCGAAGCCAAACTGCGGTTCGCGGAGGCCGAACAGCTCAAGATCGCCGAGGGCTTCGTCAGCCTCGGCGGCGCCTACGAGGAGCCCGAGAACCCGCGGCAAGCCCAGATCTCCAAAATCGCCCGGCAGGTGATGACCCGCCTGCACATCCAGGTCAACCAGACCATCCAGTTCTTCCGCGGCCAGCAGGGCGGCACCCCGCCCCAGCGGCTCTTCCTCGCCGGCGGAGCGGCCATCATGCCGTATACCGCCCAGTTCTTCGCCGAGAAGCTCAATATCGCGGTCGAGTACTTCAACCCCTTCCGCAATGTCGAGATCGGCCCGTCCGTGAACCGGGAGGAACTGGCCGCCGTGGCTCATTCCCTCGGCGAAATCGTCGGCCTCGGCTTGCGGAACGTGGCGCAATGCCCGGTGGAGATGAACCTCATGCCGCGGAGCTGGCTCAAGCGGCAGGAACTCAACCAGAAGAAGCCCTATTTCATCGCCACGGTGATCAGCCTGGTGCTCGTCGTTGCGGCCTACGGCTGGTTCTACGCCAAGCTCGCGGCGATCAAGGGCGAAGCCCTCGAGACAATCAGCCGGAAGATCCAGCCGATCAGTGAGCGCGATCGCCGGTTGAGAACCGAACTCTCGGGCCTGGACCGGCAGAAATCCGAATTACAGCAACTGCAGGCCTGGGCCCAGGAACGCCTCCAGTGGCCCGACTTGCTGGCCGAACTCCGCCGCGTCCTCATCGCCACCGAAGAAGCCCGCAAACAGGCCATGGGCGGCATCGAGAACGGCCTGTGGATTGAGTCCTTTGCCGCGGCGAATCCGATCCTCACCGCGCAGGCCTCGGAAACGGAAGCGACCGCGGAAGGCACCCCCACCACGCCCACCGCCGTTCAGATGCGCTACGCCAAGCTGCTCCGGGAGCGTTACGGAATCAAGACGATCCGAACCCCCACCAGCGACGACTCGGAGTCGGAGGGCGAGGGAGGCGAAGAGGGCGCGGTCAACGAGGACGGAACACCGGTCGTCCGCAAGCCGAAGGGGAAGAAGACTTCCACCAACGAAATCGCGGTCATCAAAATGACCTGCCGGGGGGTCAACCATCTCAAGCTGTCGATGGATCCCAAGGCGAACAACGACCTGGCCTTCACCTTCCTCGACACGCTGAAAGCCAGCCCGATGGTCGATCCCGAAGAGACCAAGCTGGCCGGCGAGTTCAAGGACGACGGGGACACCTTCACCTTCGGAGTCAGCCTCCGGCTCAAGAACCCCGTGATCCTCAACCCGCCAGGGGCCATCCCCAGGGCCCCGACCGAGGAGTCGACGGAGGGCACCGAGTCCGCCGGGGCGACCGAGTCGACCGAGTCAGCCTCCGCTCCTTCAGAGAGATAACCTTTTCACACCCTCTCCTATGTCGTGGCTCAAGCGCAATTTGGTCCTGGCGGGCGGGATTCTTGCAGCCGTGGTCCTGCTCGGCGCAGCCGGCTATTTCCTCTACCGGCAATACTCGCGAAACTCGGACGTGACGGCTGAACTGACGACGCAGGCGGATGCGTTCCGGCGTCTCAACACTCAGGACCCCAGCGTTACCGAGGAAAACGTGACCGCGGCCCGGCAGGAGCAGACGCGGATGCTCTCGGCCCTGGGTGAAGCCCGCAAATTCTTCGCTCCGCTTTCCACCCAGACGAACATCGACACGGCCACCTTCAAGGGCCAGTTGGCGACGACGGTGTTCGAACTGGAGCAGATGGCCAGGAAGCAGGGGGTGAAGATCCCCGCCCCTTCCGTCACCGGGGGGCCCTATGCGTTCACCTTCGGTTCCCAGTACAGCGCCACGGCGATCGACGCAAAGGAGTTGGTCCCCCTGAGCTACCAGCTCCTCGAAATCCGCGCGATCGTGTCGGCCGTGTTCGAGGCCCGGGTGCATTCCCTGGTCAGCCTCCGCCGGCCCCCGGTCAGCAAGAAGGAACAGGGCCCGGAACTCCTGACCTTCCGCAAGTCCTACACCAACCAGGTCGCCGGGGCGGCGGTGACCCCCTACGAAATCACCTTCTACGGGTTCAGCAGCGAGTTGGGGGCGGTGATCGACGGCCTCCTGCGCTCCCCTTGTTGTTTCGTTGTCAAGAACGTCAACGTGGAGCGTGCGCCATCCAGCGACCTGACCACTCCGGACTCGACGGAGCCCGGTCAGACGCCAGCGCCCTACTATGCGCCTCCTGCCGGTGGCGTGCTCCCGGGCGGCGGCCAGAGCCCGGCCGACCGGCTGCGCTCGCGCTACGGTCTTACCGGCCGAGGGGAACGGGGACCCGGGGCCGGAATGTCGGATGCGATGCGACGTCGCTATGGCCTGGGCCCGGCGGGAGGCGTCACCCCGGGGGCTCCGACCGAATCAACCTACCAGACACCCGGAGTCTCGACGCGGCGAGGGCCGGAGACGATGTTGAACGAGCAGCTTCTCAGGATCACCATGCTCGTGGATTCGATTCGCCAGGGGGCCGTGGCTGCCAAATAACGCCGCATTCGCTTCAATGGATTTCCTCAAGAAAAACTACGAGAAGGTCATTCTCAGTCTCGTTCTTCTGGGACTATTGGCCGCCACCCTCCAACTCCTCTTCCAAATATCGAGCGAGCGGCAGCGTTTGGAGGAACTTGCCGACATGGATGTGTCTCGCGAGAACAAGGAGCTGCAGCCTTTCGATCTCTCCACCAACGAAACGGTCCTCCGCCGCCTCCGCCGACCGGAACCCGTCATCCTCTCGGGTGACCACAACCTGTTCAACCCCGTCAAGTGGACCCGCCGCTCGGAATCCGTGCGCAAGGAGGGGACGGTGGTCGAAGGCGCACCGGCCCTGGTGATCGTTGCCCTGAAGCCCCTCAACACCATCATCTCCTACGAGGGAACCTCGCCGTCGGGAACGGGCCTGTTCCACAACTTCCGCGTGACTCGCGAGGCCGAGCGCGAACCCCGGAACCGCCTGCCGAAGATGCATCAGAGCCTGCCGGTTCCCGGATCACAGAACGAGATCTTCGTCCTCCGGGAACTGCGTCCCGACGGCAAGAACCCCACCGAATTCGTCCTGGAACTTCGGGATGACAAAAGCGTGGTGGTCGTGTCTAAAGAGAAGCCCCACGAAGCGGTCGCGGGCTACATGGCTGACTTGAAGTACCCGCCGGAAAACCTGAACTTCAACGGCAAGCGCGTGCTCGACAATCTGAGTTTTGGTGGAGATACCAACAATATCGTTGCCATCACGTCGACGAACGTTACAGTCGAGGCCCTGTCCAACAAGAAGCGGACGACGATCTCTATCAAAGCGCCCTCTGGCGCTGCCCCCGCCGGCATATAGGCAATGCGAATTTCTATGGTGTGCCAACCCAAACCTGAGCGAACCATGACCAAAGCAGCCCAACTTGTCCGTCTTGTCCTTCTTTTGGCCCTAGCGACCTCCGCGTGGGCCCAGCCCTCCCCGGCCGATGAAGCGACCACTGAGGCGGTGAGGCGCGAGGAAGGCCTCGTGCTGTTGCAGAAAACCCTGGGCGAAGCCGCAGATGCCCGGCAGAAGATGGATCTCTCCACCGCCGCCCGCCTCTACGAAGAGGCCTACCAAAGCGCCCAGCGCATCGGCGTCACCGCCGCACCGCAGATGGAGGAGACCGTCGCCGGCCTGGGGGCCGTCCGACTCGAACTGGCCCGCCTCGCCCAACGCCGCGGCGACTACCAGGAAGCCGATCTCCACATCAGCCGAATGCTCGCCGTGGATCCGAAAAACCCCGAAGGCCTGGCGTTCAAGACCGAAAACGACCGCGCCCTGGCGGCCCTGCAAGGGCGCCTCCCCAGCGCCGAGGTCAAGGCCCTCCTCCCCGAAGTCGAGAACCTCAAGATCAAGGTCGGTCGCCTTGTCCAGGATGGTCGGCTCCTCTACGAGATGGGGCGGTTGACCGAGGCGGAGGCGAAGTTGCAGGAGGCCGTAACCCTCGACCCCGAAAACCAGGCGGGGTTCTACTACATCAAACTCGTCAAGGAAGCCCAATACGTCCAAGGCGCACGCCAGCGGGAGATCATGGCCAAGGACAAGGTTGTGGAAATGGAGCGCGCCTGGTTGCCCCCGACGCAGCGAACGTCGCTCCCGACCCCAAATCCCAAGGCGGACATTTTCGTCGGCGGCCTGGACCTGCAGCCCGTGAACACCGGTCCCGGGCGCCAGGCCATCCAGCACAAGCTGCACCGGTTCCGGTTGAAGGAGTTGAGCTTCGACGGGATGCCGCTGCCTCAGGTTTTGCGCTACCTCTCCGAGCAGGCGGCCATCATCGCCGCCCAGAGCGAGGCCACGGGGGAGGGGATCAACTTCCTGGTTAACCCCAACGTTGTGCAGGCTGCTCCTGCCGCTCCGCAGATTGATCCCAACACCGGCCAACTCATCCCCGCTCAAACCGCGGAGGCGGTGGACGTCAACACCATCCGGGTTACCATCAACCCGGTGCTCCGGAACATCAGCATGGCCGATGCCCTCGAGGCGATCGTCAAGGTGGCCGACCGGCCCATCCGCTATACCATCGACGAATACGCCATCATCTTCGCCCAGAGAACCACCGAGATTCAGTTGGAGACCAGGATCTTCCGCGTCAACCCCAATACCTTCCGTGAAGGTCTGGAAGGCGTCGGCACCTTCCCGCTGGGTGACATTGTTGGCAGCAGCAGCGGCGGCGGTATGGGCGGCGGCATGGGTGGCATGGGCGGCGGCGGCTACGGCGGCGGCGGCATGGGCGGCATGGGCGGCATGGGCGGCGGCGGCGGTGGCATCTTCGATATCCCCCGCGTTTACGTGGCCGGTGGCGGCTACGGTGGTGGTGGTGGTTATGGCGGCGGCGGCCTCGGCGGCGGCGGCCTCGGCGGCGGTGGCGGCGGTGGCGGCGGCGGCGGCCTCACCGGCATCACATCTACCAATGCGACCGACAACGTGCAGATCATGGTTCGCCAGTTCTTCACCTCGGCTGGTTTCAACATGGTCTACCCCAACCAGCTTTACTTTAACGACCGGACCGGCGTGCTCATGGTGCGCGCCACCCCGGCTGAACTCGATGTCATCCAGAAGGCCATCGAAGTCCTCAACATCGCGCCCCCGCAGGTCACCATCGAGGCGAAGTTCATCGAGGTTGGCCAGAACGACACCAAGGAGCTGGGTTTTGACTGGTATCTCGGCAACATCCTGGCGTTCAACAACTCGGTGGGCATGCAGGGAGGCACCGCTCCCTCGTATTCCGGTGCGCCGTCCGAAGCCAACCCCTACGGCGTGTTCCCCGGGTCGGGTGGCATTCCGATCTTCGGCACCGCCTCCACCGACGGGCAGTTGACCAGCGGCCTGCGCAGCAGTTACGCGCCCACCGTGGCGACCATTACCGGAATCCTGACCGATCCCCAGTTCCGCGTCGCCATCAAGGCCATCGAAAGCCGCGACGGCAGCGATCTCATGGCTGCTCCCAAGGTCACCACCCTCAGCGGACGCCAAACCCAAATCCAGGTCGTCGAAATCCGCAACATCGTCATGGGCAACAGCAGCACGACCCAGACCGGCGGCGGCGGAGGCATCGCTGGAGGCGTGGCCACCGGCGGCGGCTCGGCCGCCACCGCCACCCAGGGCTTCACCACCCAGCCCGTCCCGCTCGGACCCGTGCTCGACGTCATCCCCTATGTCTCGGCCGATGGTTACTCCATCCAGATGACCCTCATCCCGACGATCACCGAGTTCCTCGGCTACGACCTCGAAACCGCCAAGCTGTTCATCCCCCAGGTTCAGTTGGCCTCGGGCAACCAGGTCGGCACCCCGATTCAATCGCAGCTCCCGCTCCCCATCTTCCGCAGCCGGCAGGTCGTCACCAGTTGCAATGTCTGGGACGGACAGACGGTTGTGCTCGGCGGCTTGCTGGCTGAGGACGTGCAGAAGATCAAGGACAAGGTGCCGCTGCTCGGCGATCTGCCGTTCCTCGGACGCCTCTTCCGCAGCGAATCCTCCAAGACCCGCCGCAAGAACCTCGTGATCTTTGTCACCCCGACCATCATCGACCCGTCGGGAAATCCGGTGCACACCCCGGACAACCTGCCGTACGATCCGAACACGATCCCGCCGCAGAGTCCGGTGATGCAGTAGTCGGGCCGGCGGCCTCGGCCCGCGGGGTTGGGTGTGGGAAGTGGCAACCGGGCTTCCCGCACGCTCCCGGGGCGGGGGCAGGGAATTTGGGGCGTTCATGTGCTATAGTTGGTCAACCTCGGTGAATGACCTGAGAGAGTCAGGAATTATGACGTTGCTTTTGAGTCGAGTTAGGTGGGTCCCCCTCTGCTGCAGTGCGCTTCTGCTGGCCGGCGGCAGCCTCGGCGCCGGCACCTTCGCCCGCCAAGGAGCCGAGTTCCGGATGACCAGTCCCCTCCGAGGCGACCAGGTCTTCCCGCACGTCAGCCTCGGCGCCGGCGGCGGCTACGTCGTCTGGCACGATAACGCCACCGACGGCGACGGCACCGGCATCAGCGCCCGCCGCGTCGACGCCGGACTCAGCGGCGTCCTCGGCGTCTTCCGCGTCAATTCGGTGGGAACCGCCGACCAGGAGAAGCCCCAGGTGGCGGTCCTGCAGGATGGCGGCGCGGCCTTCGTCTGGCAGGGTGGCGCCAATGGCAAGCAGAAGATCTACGCGCGGTTCGTGAAACCGGACGGCACCTTCCGGTCGGCCGACCTCCAGGTGAACACCTACGCCGGTGGCTTTCAAATCGAACCGGCCGTCGCCACCCTCCAGGACGGCGGCGCCGTGGTAGTCTGGAACAGCTTCGGCCAGGACGGCAGTATGCTCGGCGTCTACGGACAGCGCTTCAGCGCGACGGGCCAGAAGGTCGGCGCCGAGTTCGCCGTCAACCAATACACCGAGTTCAACCAGCGCTCTGCCACCGTCGCCGGGTTGCCCGGGGGCCGGTTCCTCGTCGCCTGGGTCTGCGAGAGCCCTCTCGGCCAGACCGTTTTTGATACCACCCCGACCGGTGGCTACTCCGGTTCCGATGCGGGGGTCCCGCTCCACGACGTCGCCATCCTGGCGCGCTGCTTCTCCGCCACCGGTGAGCCCGAGGGCGATGAGTTCCAGGTCAGTTCCAGCGCCGTATTGGCGGCGAACCCGGCGATCAGCGTGGCCGAGGATGGCAGCATGCTGGTTGCCTACAGCGGACGCAAAGCCCAACTGCCCGTGGGCGCTCAGTCCACCGATCGTTGGGACGTCTACGGGCGGTTGCTCCAGGCCGATGGCACGCCCCTTTCGGCCGAGTTCACCATCAACACCCGCCTCCGTGGAGATCAGTACGCGCCGCGCCTCGCCCGGGTGGGCGGCCGGTTCTTCGCCGTCTGGACCACGGTTGGCCAGGACGGATCGTATGAAGGCGTCTGCGGGCGGGCGGTCGAAGCCAACGGGCCGGCGGGTGGCGAAGTGTTCGTCAACACGACCACCGCTATGCAACAGATGCACCCCGCGGTCGCCTCGGATGCCCAGGACGCGTGCGTCGTGACCTGGACCAGTTTCACGGGCGGCGAGGGGAGCTTCGACCTCTTCGCCCAGCGCGTCGCCCTCGCCCCGGCGGTGCCGCTGGCCGCGCCGGCCGCGCCGTTTGCCTTCGCCGTCAGCGAAACCGAACTCAGTGTGACCTGGGCCGAGGTGACCGGCTATGACATCGCGGCGTACGAGCTGTATATCGACGGCGCCACGACTCCGGTGGACGTGCAGGGGACCCACTATCTGGCGGAGAACTTCATGCCCGCCAGCCAGCACACCTTCCGCCTCGCCTACCGGTTGGTCGATGGCAGCCGGTCTGAGGTGTCCACCGCGGCCACCGGCCGGACCTGGGGCCTGGACCGCAACCGCGACGGGCTCCCTGACGATTGGCAGGCCAGCAGTTGGCCCGAACTCACCGCCCAGCCTCCGGGAAAAGATGATGACACCGACGGCGACGGCGCCTCCAACCTGGCCGAACTCCTGGCCGGCACCAACCCCGCCGACCCCAACAGCGTGATGCGCCTCGAGATGAAGGCCAGCACCCAGGGATGGTGGCTCGACTGGAATGTCCAGCCCGGCGGCGTCTATCAAGTCCAGGTCAGCTCCAATCTCGGCTCGTGGACCGATGTGGGCGCCCAACGATTCGCTCCCGGAACCACCGATTCCATCCCCGTGGACGGTGCGCAGAGTGTGTCCATGTATCGAGTGATTCGCATTCGCTAGGTGATCTCTATGTTACGCTTTCTGAAACGGCTTCTGGTGCTGGCGGCCCTGACCGGCTGGTGCGGTTCAGCTTTTGCCTTCACCCTCCAGGGACCGCTCACCACCTGGATGACGGCGCGCCTGGGCTACCTTCCTCCCGACTACAACGCCCAACTCGGTGGCGGCCCCATGAACCTCGGCGAGGAGTATCGCTGGAATGTCGATACCGTCTACTACGGCTTCACCCCCGACTTCGTGACCTACTTCGGGCAGCGCGGCATCCAGGAGATCGACAAGGCCTTCAAGATCTTGAACAGCCTTCCCGATGTCACCTCGATCGACGTCGACAAGTACCCGCTCACGTCCCTGCGCCTCAACCACCAGGCAGTTGCGCTGGGGATCGCCGATCTCAAATCGGTCGTCCTCTCCGTCGCCCTCGAGGAATTGGGGCTCACCGACCCGACCCGCTACGTCTACACGCTGCGCAACCGCTGGACGACGCCGGACCCCGGCGGGACCACGAACTTCCATATCATCCGGCGCAACTTCGAGTACGTCCCCGCCACCAAGAGGTATCAGGCGAGTTCCTACATCAACGGCGTGTTGTGGACCTACGACCGGGTGTCGGACATTCGTGATGGCAGCGTTTCGTGGGTCGTGACTGCGCCGGTGGACCCTCTGGCCCTGTACGACGGAGCCGTGAATGCGCCGGTGGCCGGGGTTCAGTTCTCGGCACTCGGTTTCTGGACCGGACTGACGCGGGACGACGTGATGGGCCTGAAGTACCTCTACGACCGCAACAACTGGAACGTGGAGACTCCGCCCGCCAACGCCACCCTCAGCCTCACCGGCGGCAACCCGTGGAGTGTTCCCGCCGGCACCAACACCACGGGAACCAACGCGACTACCACGGGGACCAACACCTTCATCGCGAACGGTATCCGCTCCGGCATCGGGAAGGTCACCTTCGTCCGGGCGGACTACGACTCCATGGTCGGGCTCTTCGAGGCCTTCACCAACACGTTCCCGGACACGGTGATCTCCAACCGCCAGGAGATCACTCAATACCTCGAGCGCCCGGTCGTCGCCCCGGACATCCTGTTCAATGTCCGCGACCTCCAGGGCGGGGACGGCGACCAAGCCGTGCCGTTTTTCGGGACCACCCTCAACCAAGCCTGGGTCAACAACGACGGCACCAACGGAATCACCGGCAACTACGGACCAGGGAACATCCCGCCAGGCAACGGCGGCCCGGCCCTCACCGTCGAGTTGAACGGAGTCAACGAGATCCTCGTGAACACGTTCCCGCTGGACAACCTCGACGAAGCTTCGGCGACACGGTATCTGTTCTGGGGATCGTTCGACGGCACCACCAACGAGCCGGTCCTGTACCCGGCGGGTATCACGATGCGGGACATCACGGAGCGCGCCTTCAAGCGGGCGCAGGGCAGTGCCTGGGAGGTACCCCCCAGCGTGGGAACCAACACGACCGATACGGGTATGACGACCGGCGGCACGCCGTAGCACCGGTACCACCCGCAATGCGAACAGCCCATTTCGCCTCATGAGCAGTCCTATGAAGAACGTCTTTCCGGGTCTGGGGGCCGGCGCCGCCCTCCTCGTCGCCGCCCAGGCGGCCACGCAGCCGGTCTACATCAACCAGGGCGTGATGAACGATTACCCCCCGCCGCAGATCGATGCCACGGCGTTCATCAATTACGGCACGTTCTACGTGTCGACAGCTCTTCCCTACGACTTTCAGAGCACGCTCCATTTCACCAACCACGGCGTCATGAGCGGCAACCCGGGGTTCTTCTTCCAGACCGCCTCGTCGACCCAGGCCCCCCGTCCCGCCACCAGTTTCGTCAACGATAGCGGCGCTCAGGTGAGCGTCTCCAGTCACCTCATCGTCAATGCGGCCAACATCCAGAACCGCGGGTTGCTCAGCGTCGGCGCCTCGGGCCTCCTCGAACTGCAGGGGCAGGGCGTCGACGTCCGCCACAGCCGCCTCGAAGTCCGCCCGACCATCACCGGAGGTTTCGGTGATTCGGATAGCGTTACCGAGACGAACTTCACCCCGGCGACCGGCATTTACGACAATTACTGGGGCGGCCTGACCAACGCCACCCTCAACCTCCCGAACTTCGTCACCGTGCAGAACGATCCGTTCTCGGTCAGCGTGATCACCCCCGCGCACCGTGTGGAAGACCCCTTCGGGTGGGGGACAAGCCGGATCGGGTTCCAGACCACCACCGTCGGAGCCTACACCAACGCGTTGACGGAGACCAACCAGATCATCCAGGCGGCCTTCGTGGGCTATGACACGAACATGCTGGCCTCGCGGATCCGCTTCAGCTCCCTCGGCTCCGAGACCGGGCTGCAGATCATCAGCGCCGAGTTCACCATGCCGATGACCAACTCCATCGACGGCACCATCCGCACGGAGACCCTCTACATCAGCGATGCGCTGGGCGCCTACACGAACCTCGTGTTGCTCAACAGCATGGACACAAAGTCCACATACCGCTCGCGCAACTACCGCGTCAGACTGTCGCCGCTCCAGGTGTTCGAGGATGGCGACCTCGGGAACGCGCCCCTGACCTCGGATCTATTCTCCAATCAAGCCTACTCGAACCAGACGGTGGACATCTTTTGGTCGGCCTACTCGCCGTACGTGGAAGGTGGCGCACTCGATGCCACGGGCGTGGAGGGGGCATCGGTCATCGACCTCCCCGGGCGGATCGAGATTTCCGGCAGGACAGTCGACCTCCGCGACGCCCGGCTGCGGGGCAATTCCTCGATCCGCATCGAATCCACCGGCGACGTGAGCGACACCTCCGGCACCTACATCGACGCCCCCAACCTCGTCTTCAACCTCACTTCGGCGAGCGGCGACCTCCTCATCCGCGACATCACCCCGGACACCATCACCCGGTTCGACGGCTATGTCTTCCTCTGGAGCGCCACCTGGACCAACCAGTCGGGGACGACCACGACGAACGTCGAGGAAGACCCGGCCAACCCGGGCACGATGATCACCAACGTCGCCACCAACACCGTGGATCTCCAGTTCCACGCGTTCGTCGTCGATGGCCAGCAGTTGGGGATCGTCCGGGAGGTGCAGACGCACGGGTTCTCCGTCCATAGCACCAACGTGGTCGTCGAGGACAATGTCCGGGCGGTGGGTCCTCTCCTGTTGGATGCGGAGACCGTCACCCTCAAGGGCGATCTCACCTTCAGCGGCGGAGACGGGCACTTTGCCGTTACCAACGCCCCGCGGTTGCGGTTCCTCACCAACGAAGGCTACTTCTACATCGCCAACACCGCCAACTTCGGTCAGGACCGCGCGAAACCCTACTCCACCTTTGTCAACCGCGGGACCGTCGATGCCAATGCGATGCGCGTTCGCTCCGACTACTTCGAGAATTCCGGGCGGATCCAGGCCGACGGAGCGTTCGCGCTGGAGGGCAAATTGGGCAAGTTCCAGCATGGGCGCCTGAGCGCGGGCGCGGATGTCACCCTTGCGGTCAACGACCTCAAACTGAACCAATTCACGAATCAGACCAGCGGATCGCTGATCTTGAGCGTGACCAATTCCTTGGCGGATAGTGGTTGGGCTGCCGGGAACATGTTGGTGCCGGCGGACGGCTTGGTGATGTTGCGCAAGCCACAATATGGCGATCTCCTGGGCACTGCCGTGCAGTCCACCGCCCCGCGCTTCGCCTGGATCGAGCATCAGTGGGCGGCCGAGGATCGGGGCGCCACGGTCGACGGTTTCACCAACAACGTCGCCCTCGGGAGCCTTTTGCTGAGCGCGGGCCAGAGCGGATTCCAGCAGTTGCGCGGATTGAACACCCAGGGCCGTTACGCGCTCTACGTCGACTACCTCGAGTTCCAGGGGTATGTCCTTGACGCGTATCGGAACGGCAACCTCGAGTCGGTGTTCGAGGTGGATCCCAACGTGACGATCTACTTTGCCTACGCCCCCAGCAGCACGCCGGTCGAGGAACTCGACGGCGCGCTCGGCGGTCGGTTCCGCTGGGTCCGCGACTTCGCCGGTCCGCGGAGTTCGGTGGATGTGCTCATGCCCTCCGGCCGAACCGTCCGCATCAACAAGGGCTTGCGCGAGAGCATCACGATCGATTCCGACGGCGACGGCCTGGCCAACGGCTACGACCCCTATCCCTTCGCCGAGCCGGAGGTCCAGGCGATCGTCGGCACGGCCCCCGCCTCCAAGACTACAATCCAGTGGATGGCGGCGCCCCAGACGACGTATGTGGTGGAGATGACGACGGATCTGGCCGCTGGCGAATGGGAGGTCATTGCCACGGTGGCCAACCCGGAGGCGTTCATGCGAACGCTCGAGGCGGAAGACGTCCTGCCCGAGGGTGTGTCCAGCCGTTACTACCGCGTTCGATACAACCCGTAACGGCCGCGCGCGACCCGGCAGCCGGGCTTCCCCGCACGGGGCTGGCACCGGAGGGGAAGTGCGGGCTGGTGAAAGCTGTTGCCATGTTGAGACTGCGCACGTTGCTACCGATGGTCCTGCTGGCCGGTTGGACCGGGCTCGTTCCCGGGGCGCTCGCCCAGGGAGAGAGCCCCTGGATCCAGATCGGCCGGTATGACGCCCACCCCACCCGAATCCTGGCCCGCCTCCAGGCGGACCGCCGCCCGACCGACCCCGGCGTCAGCGAGCTGCTGAGTTCGATCGGACTCGAGGTGACCCGCGAATACCGGCGCGTCTCCGGTCTGGTGCTTCTCGATGTTCCGGTCCGGCAGCGCCTTCCCCTGGCCGTGGCGGTCGTTCCCGGCCAGGACCAGCTCAAGGAATCCCTTCTGAGCCGGCTGGCCGCACTGCGCGACTCCGGCCTCTTCCTCTACGCCGAGCCGGACTACATCCGGCAGTTCCACCGCACGCCAACGGACGCGAAGTTCCTGGATGGTTCGCTCTGGGGCCTCCGCAATATCGGCGACCAGGGCGGCGTGGTGGGGGTCGATATCTCCGCCGAAACCGCCTGGGACCTCACGGTCGGTTCCACCAACGTCATTGTGGCCGTCGTGGACAGCGGCGTGCGCTATGACCACCGCGATCTCTCCGCCCAGATGTGGCAGAACCCCAACGAAGTGCCCAACGACGGCGCCGATAACGATGACAACGGCTACGTCGACGACGTCTTCGGCATCAACGCCGTGAACGACAGCGGGGATCCCATGGATAGCATCGGGCACGGCAGCCACGTGTCGGGGACGATCGGCGCCGCTGCCAACAACGGCTACGACCACGTGGGCGTCAATTGGAACGTTCGGATCATGGCGTGCCGCGTGGGCGGTGCCTCCGGTCTGGCATCCGCCGACATCGTCGAGGGTATCGAGTACGCGGTGGAAAACGGGGCGTCGGTGATGAACGCCAGTTTCGGCGGCGGCCCCTACATGAAGGCGGAGTTCGACGCCATCGCCGCGGCCCGGGACGCCGGTGTCTTGTTCGTGGCTTCGGCCGGCAACGACGCCATGGACAACGACGAAGAGCCCGCCTACCCCGCGAACTACGATCTGGACAACATCATCAGCGTGGCGGCCATCGATCGTTCGGATCAGTTGGCCTCCTTCTCCAACTACGGCGCCACCACGGTCGATCTCGGGGCGCCGGGGGTGGACATTTACTCGACGGTGGCCACTTCCACCACTGCCTATGAATACTACCAGGGCACCAGCATGGCCGCACCCCACGTCACCGGCGTCGCCGCCCTCATCCGCGCTTACTACCCGAACATCTCCCTGGTCGAACTCCGCGAGCGGCTCCTCAAGACCGTCGTCCCCACCGTCGCCCTCAACGGCATCACCGTCACCGGAGGCCGCGTCAATGCCTACAAGGCTCTCAGCGCCGTCGGCGACAATGAACTCGAGGTGGCGATCACCCCGCCCAACAACGCCGTCCTCCTGGCCGGCTCCACGAACAACATCTTCGTGACCGTCACCGACATGTTCAGCGTGACCAACGCCACCGTCAAAGGCACCTACGGCACCAACGGGACCGTCAACTTCGTCAACAACGGCACCGCCCCCGACGCTGCCGCCGGAGACGCCATCTACAGCGGCCGGCTCGTCGCCCCCACCAACGTCAGCGAGTTGATCCTCACGGTCATTGTCACAGCCCCGGCGCCAAAGACGCCCAGCACCAACGTCGTTCGCTACACCATCGTCAGTCCCCCGGGGAACGACATGTTCGCGCACGCCGACAAGGTGCCGCCCGAAGGCGGGGTGATTCTCTCCGACAACCAGTACGCGACGATCGAGTTCCAGGAGCCGTTCCACGCGGACAATCCGACCGTGGCCAGCACGCTGTGGTGGATGTGGTCCTCGCCCGCTTCGACCGATATTCCCGTCTTGATCGATACGGCGGGGAGCACGTTCGACACCGTGGTGGCGGTCTACACCGGCACGAACATCGCCAACGTCAAAGAAGTGGCTGCGGCGGACGACGTCAACGGACGACGGCACGCCTACCTCACGTTCACGGCCGAACCGGCCAAGACCTACCGCATCGTCGTCGGCGGCGCCGACGACGAAGAGACCGGCACCGTCCGCTTGCGCGTCGAAATGAACGGCGTGCCGGACACACTGGCGCCCGTCGCCGCCTTCACTTGGCCCGGAAGCGGTTACATCTCCCCGACGAACCGCGTGGAAGTCACCGGACTGGCTTTCGATCCTCAACCGGGCGCCTCGGGAATCGCCGAGGTCCTCGTCCGCATCAACCAGGATTTCTCCGGCAAACGCGCCGACCTCGACGGCGATCAGTGGTCGAGCAACTTCCTGCTGCAGGAAGGCCAGAATACCATCTACGCCACGGCCGTCGATAACGCCGGACTCCAGTCCATCACAGTGAAGACCACCGTCTATTACTGGCCCCCGGATCCGTCGAACGATCACTTCGTCAACGCCCTGGAACTGACCGGCGACTCGGGCTCCATCGCCTGCAGCAACCAGCGGGCGACCAAGGAGTCCGGCGAGCCCAACCACGCCGGCAACGAAGGGGGACACTCCATCTGGTATCGTTGGACCGCACCGGCCGATGGCATGCTGCAGGTGCTGACCACGAACGTGAGCTATGACACGCTGCTGGGCGTCTACACCGGCACCCGGGTCGACAGTCTGACCACAGTCGCGGCCAACGACGACTTCATCGCGGGCAACCGCTACAGCAAAGTCACCCTCGGCGTCCGAGCGGCGACCACTTACTCCATCGCCCTGGACGGCTATGCGGCCAGCGCCGGCACCAACCGCCTGCTCTACGCGTTCACCAATCGGACCCTCTTCCATCTCGGCGTCACCGCCACCGCCGGGGGATCGGTTGCCCCAACCCCGGCCGAAGCCGATTACGAAGCGGCCAGCACCGTGACCCTGACGGCCACCCCGCTTCCCGGATACCGCTTCGTCCGATGGACCGGCAGCGTCGAGTCCACCGACAACCCCCTGGCCTTGCTGATGGATCAGGACCACGTCCTGGTCGCGAACTTCGCCCCGGAAAGCTTCACGGACGACTTCGAGACCGGGTCCTTCAGTCCCGTGTTGAGCTACGCGCTGAATCCGGCCGGCAGCCACGCCTCCTGGCGGGTCCAGTCCACGAATGCGGCCACCGGCCAGTACGCCGCCCGATCCGGCGCCATCGGGAATGGCCAGAAGAGCGTGCTCCAATTGACCGAGATACTCGACGCGGGCGTGCTCTCGTTCGATTTCCGGGTCAGCTCCGAGGAAGGCTGGGACCACCTGCAGTTCTGGCTGAACGGGACCCTGGTAACCAACTGGAGCGGGGCTGTGGATTGGACGCGCTACGCCATCGTGGTACCGGCCGGCACCAACACCGTCGAGTGGCGCTATGCCAAGGATTTCGCCGATCCTCCCATCAAGGACTTCGAAGATGCCGCCTACCTGGACAACCTCACGCTGCCGCTGGCGAGCCTGACCGAATCCGCCGTGCGACTGCAGATGGTGGGAAGCGCGGAACAGCCCACCCTCCGGTTGATCGGCGAATCCGGCCAGACCTACGTCATCGAATCGTCGACCGACCTGATGGGGTGGACCCCGGTCTCCACGAACCTGGCCGTGGGCGGAGTTATCCCCTTCGACCTGTCCACGGACGCCGGTTCGTCGGCGCAATTCTATCGGGCCTACCGGCGTTGAGGTTGCCGCACGCCGGCTTTCCCGCCACGGGCGGCCGTGAAGACCATCGCGCTGACAGGTGGGATCGGCTGCGGCAAATCCACGCTGGTCCAGTGGCTGGGGCGCTCCGGGATCGCCTTGGTCGATACCGACCTCCTCGCCCGGATCGTGGTGGAACCCGGTGCCCCCGCCCTCGAGGAGATCCGCATCCGCTTCGGCGATTCCGTACTGGATGACCAGGGCCGACTCCGCCGCGCCGCGCTGGCCGACCGGGTCTTTGCGGACGCCGCAGCGAGACGCGACCTGGAAGCCATCCTCCACCCCCGGATCCGCGTTGCCTGGCGAACCGAAGCCGCGGCTTGGAAACAAGCAGGGCGCGACCTCGGCGTGGTGGTCATCCCCTTGCTGTTCGAGATCGGAGCGGAAAAGGAGTTCGATGGCGCCGTCTGTGTCGGTTGCAGCGAGCGAGTGCAATGGGAACGGCTGCGGACACGGGGCTGGAGCGACGCCCAGATCCGCCAGCGTCTCGCCGCCCAGTGGCCGGTGGCCGAGAAGATGGCACGCTCCGACCGCGTGATCTGGAACAACGGCGATCTCCGGATGCTCGAGGAGCAGGCGAAACGCGTCTTCAGCGGCTTCTTTTTGCGTGCCTTTTGGTGAGTGACGTGGTTGATTGCAGTTGCGATGATCCTCACTCCGGCAGAAGTCACCAGCCTCGTCCGTCTCGAGCGCCAATGTCCGCATGATCTCCTCGGGATGCACCCGCTTCGTGACGGCTCGGGCCTGGTGGTCCGCGCCTTGATGCCCGGAGCGCGTGCCGTCGAAGCGGTGCCCACTCACGACCCGGCGCTTCCCCGGATCCAGCTCAAGAAGGTGCATGCGGACGGCTTGTTCGAAGGGGTGCACCGACAGAAAGCGGGGGTGTATGCCTACGACCTCGTGGTGGAAGACGCCGAAGGGCGTCGGTGGCAGCACCGGGATCCCTACTCCTTCCTGCCGACGCTGGGGGAGACGGATCTCTATCTCTTCGGTCAGGGCAACGAGCAGTTGCTCTACGACAAGCTGGGAGCCCAACTGCGGACCATCGACGGGGTGTCGGGGGTGAGCTTCGCCGTATGGGCTCCCAATGCCCGCCGGGTCAGCGTGGTGGGGGATTTCAACGCGTGGGACGGCCGCCGGCACTGCCTGCGGCTCCTGGGGCTTTCGGGAGTGTGGGAGATCTTCATTCCGGGCGTGAAAGAAGGCACCCTCTACAAGTTCGAGATCCTCGACTGCCAGGGCAACCTCCGGCTCAAGACGGACCCGTTTGGGTTTTATTTCGAGCCCGCGCCCAAGAATGCCTCCATCGTCTGGAACACGCGCCAGTATCAATGGGATGACGCCTCCTGGATTGCCCGTCGTGCCGGGCAGGATCCCTGGCACTCTCCCCTGGCCGTTTACGAGCTTCACCTGGGATCATGGCGGAAGAAGAACCAGGCGGAGTCCCTGGGCTACCGGGAGTTGGCGGGCCCGCTGATCGACTATGTCCGCCGGATGGGGTTCACGCATGTGGAACTGCTTCCGGTCGCCGAGCACGCCTTCTATCCCTCGTGGGGCTATCAGGTGACAGGCTTCTACTCGCCCACCTGCCGCTACGGGACCCCCACGGACTTTCAATACTTCGTCCAGTGCCTGCACGAGGCGGGGATCGGCCTGCTCGTTGACTGGGTGCCCGCGCACTTCCCCAGGGATGAATGGGCCTTGGAACGGTTCGACGGGACCGCCCTTTATGAGCACGAAGACCCGCGCAAAGGCGCCCACCAGGATTGGGGCACCCTCATCTTCAACTACGGGCGGCATGAGGTCAGCAACTTCCTGACCGCCAACGCGCTCTTCTGGGTGGACCGCTATCACATCGATGGCCTGCGCGTGGATGCCGTGGCTTCGATGCTCTACCTCGACTACTCGCGCAAGCCGGGGGAGTGGATCCCGAATGCCTACGGCGGCCGCGAGAACATCGAAGCCATCGAGTTCCTGAAGAAGTTCAACCACGTCGTCCACGTCAACCATCCCGGCGTCGTCACGGTGGCCGAGGAATCCACCGCCTGGCCGCTCGTGACCCGGCCCCCCTACCTGGGTGGCCTCGGCTTCTCCTTCAAGTGGAACATGGGTTGGATGCACGATACCCTGAACTACTTCCGCACCGACCCCGTCTTCCGCAAATACCACCAGAACGA
>CAYSPU010000001.1:0-2224 GCA_964432995.1 uncultured Verrucomicrobiota bacterium | reverse complement strand
TGCTCCCCCTCTCGCACGACGAAGTGGTGCACGGCAAAGCCTCGTTGCTCGGCCGCATGCCCGGCGACGACTGGCAGCGCTTCGCCAACCTCCGCGCCCTCCTGGCATACCAATGGTTGTTCCCGGGAAAGAAACTGCTCTTCATGGGGGGCGAGTTTGGCCAGAGCGAAGAATGGGATGCCAACCGCGAGCTGCAGTGGGAACTGCTCCAAGCCGGCCCGTATCATGTGGGCCTCCAGCGGTTCGTCGCCGACCTCAACCGCGTCTACCGCGACAATCCCGCTCTCTGGGATGCCGACTATGACCCGGAGGGATTCCGCTGGGTGGACTGCGCCGACCACGATCACAGCGTGCTTTCCTTCCTGCGGCAGGACCGGGCCCAGAGCCAGGCGCTTCTCGTCGTCCTCAACCTCACCCCGGTGCTGCGCTCCCCCTACCGTCTCGGCCTGCCGAAAGCCGGATTCTGGAGGGAAATCCTCAACAGCGACTCGGCGTTCTACGGCGGAAGCAACCAAGGCAACTGCGGCGGTCTCGCCGCCACCGAACACCCCTCCCACGGACTGCCGTGTTCCGCCGAACTCAAGCTCCCGCCGATCAGCGTGTTCCTGCTGCGACACGAACCCGGCGGCCCGCAGACCCCGGGACCGGCGGACGGCAATGGCTCGGGGTAAGACAGTTGAGAAAACGCGATGGGCAATGTGTATGTTCTTCTTCCAATTCTTGAGAGAATCAGTCGGACGCGAAGGACGAACGCCGCCGGTCGAGTAGAGCCAGATGGACCTAGCCTGCCGGGAAAAGTGGGGCTATCCCGACCGGGCCCAAGTGGTCAACTGACTATACCTCAGCACCTTGTCCACATCGGGGGTTTCGTGCCCGCCGGTGCCCTCGAGATTCTGGCGGGAGTCGTGCTCTGATGAACCCGCAGAGAAGAAGGCGGATGCTATGAAACTGGCAATCGGAAACGCGGTTCACGGATCGAAAAGGCGATGCGGGGCGTTCAGCCTGGTGGAGATCCTCGTTGCCTTCGGTGCCATCGCGATCATCTTCGTCAGCCTCTACGCCGGTTTCACCCAGGGATTCGCCGTGATCCAGTTGGCGCGGGAGAACCTGCGGGCGACACAGATTCTGCAGGAGAAGATGGAGACCATCCGCCTCTATCGCTGGGAACAGGTGACGGACCCGAATTTCATTCCCAGCACGTTCTCCGCGCCTTTCTATGCGGTCGGCGAAGATGAGGATGGGGGCTTGACTTACCAGGGGACGTTGACCGTGTCCGCCGTCTCCATGCCCGAGGCGGCGTACGAGTCCAACATGCGCATGGTGATCGCCGACGTGCGCTGGAACTCGGGCGGGGTGACACGGTTTCGTCAAATGCGAACACTGGTGACGCGTTATGGTCTGCAACAATACGTCTATTAACCGGCGGCACCGCGCCCAGCGGGGCATGACGCTGGTCGAGGTGCTCGTCGCCTCGGGCCTCGGCATGCTGGTCCTGGGCGCCATCATGGCGCTCACCCTCTTCAGCGCCCGCAGCTTTGCCGCCCTCACCAATTACGTGGACCTCGACAACATCAGCCGGAGCGCTCTGGACACCATGACGATGGAGATACGTCAGGCCGAGCGCCTGGTCAGCGGCGACGAGAACCACATGACGTTCCTCTTTGCCAACCCCACCAACGCGGCGGTGACATGGACCGTGAGCTATGTCTACACCCCGTCTTCGGCGCAATTGGTGCGCCTCAGCCAGGGAACGCGGCGGGTGATTCTGCGGGAATGCGACTTCCTGCGATTCGCCTACTTTCAGCGCAATCCGGTGGCGGGGACGTATGACCAGTACCCGGCGTTCGTGCCGACCAACCCGGCGCCGTGCAAGCTGGTGCAGATGAGTTGGATTTGCTCGCGGCAGATCATGCAGCAGGCGGTCAACACGGAGAGCGTGCAGTCCGCGCGCGTGGTGATTCGCAAGCAGTAGCCGGAAAAGAGAGAGATGACGTATGAAGATTCGTATTGCCCCAAACCGACAACGCAACCGGGGTTCCGCCCTGATCATCGCCGTGCTCACGATCATGATCATCGGCTTGGTCCTGGGCAGCTACCTGACGCTCGTCTCGAGACAGAACGAGTCCGTCATCCGTTCCATGGCCTGGAATGCCACCGTGCCGGTCCTCGAAGCAGCTCCTGCCGTAGCAGCAACACCGGCAACACCGGCAACACCGGCAGAGCC